>JBBQBW010000008.1:0-15158 GCA_038318025.1 Burkholderiales bacterium
CCTCACCGTGCGCGAGAACGTGGCGCTCCCGCTCGCGCTGCTCGGCGTGGCGCCCGCGCAGCGCCGCCTGCGAGCCGACGAAGCGCTGGAGTCGGTCGGCTTGCCGAAGGTGGGCGGCCGCCGGCCCGGCACGCTCTCGGGTGGCGAGATGCAGCGCGCCGCGATCGCGCGCGCCATCGTCCACCGGCCGCGGCTGATCCTCGCCGACGAGCCCACCGGCAACCTCGACGCGGCCCACGCCACCACGGTGCTCGACGCGCTCCACCACGCCGTGACCCAGTCGCAGGCCGCGGCACTGATGGTGACCCACTCGCGCATCGCCGCGGCGCGCGCCGATCGCGTGCTGCGCCTTGCCGGGGGACGGCTCGTGGCCGACACGCTGTGAACCTCGCCGTGGCGCTCCAGGTGCTGCGCGGGACGTTCGCCGCGAGCCCCATGCGCATCCTCCTCACCCTCGCCTGTGTCGCCCTCGGCGTGGCGCTCGCGGGGGCGGTGCACACCATCCACGCCTCGGCGCTGGCGGAGATCGACCAGGCGGCCCACGCCATCTCCGGCAGCGCCGAGCTCGAGGTGCGCGGCCCCCGCAGCGGCTTCGACGACCGGATCTTCGAGGCCATCGCGGCTCTTCCGGGGGTGCGCGTGGCGAGCCCCGTGGTGGAGGTCGAGGCGGCACTCGCCGACGGCCCGGGGTCGGTGCGCGTGCTCGGCATCGATCCGTTCCGCGCGTTGCAGCTGCAGCCGGCTTTCGCCGCTGGCGGCGCATCGCTCCCGGAGTCCTCGCGGATCACCGCGACGGCCCAGGCGTGGCTCTCCCCGGCCGCCGCCGCGCGACTCGCCCTCGCCCGCGGCGCGGTGCTGCGCCTGGTGGCCGGCAACGGGGTGGCCGAACTCGAGGTGGCCGGCGTGCTGGACGGGCTCGCCGGGGCGGGAGACGTGGTGGTCGTGGACATCGCCGCGGCCCAGCAAGTGTTCGATCGCATCGGCCTCCTCACCCGGATCGAGATCGGGGTGCGTCCGGGAGCTTCGATGGCGCAGCTGTCGCGCGCGATCGAGGCGAACCTCCCGGCCGGCGTGCTGTTGGGGCGGGCCGCGCAGCTCGCGGGCCGCGCCGCGTCGATCACACGCGCCTACCGGGTGAACCTCGATGCGCTGGCACTCGTGGCCCTCGGGTCCGGGGCGTTCCTGGTGTTCTCGACCCTCGCACTGCAGGCGGCGCGCCGGCGCCAGGAGCTGGCGCTGCTGCGCGCGCTCGGCGTCACGCGGCGTGGCATCACCGCGCTCATCGCCTTCGAGGGCGTGGCGCTGGGCCTCGCCGGCGCGCTGGCCGGAACGCTGCTCGGCCTCGCGGCGAGCCGCCTGCTGTTGCGCGGCGCGGGGGCCGACCTGGGCGCGGGATTCTTCGCCGGGCAGGGCAACGTGTTCGCACCGGACGCGTGGGTCCTGGCGGGCATCGCGACGGTGGCGATCACGATGTCGACGCTCGGCGCCCACTGGGCAGGCCGTGAAGTCTCGCGCATGGAAGTCACCGAGGGCCTGCGCGACCGCGCGGCCGACTTGCCGGCTCCGGCCCGGGGCGGCCTCGTTCCCGCGCTCGCGCTCGCGGCGCTTGGCGTGCCGCTCCTCTTCCTGCCGCCCCTCGCCGGCCTCCCGCTGGGCGGCTACGGCGCGATCGCGCTATGGCTCGCGGCCGCGGTGCTCGCCGTGGGGCCGGCTTGCGCGCTGCTGCTGCGCACTCGAGCATGGCCCCGCGATCCGCTCGCCGAGCTCGCGCTCTCGCAGGTGCGCGACCTCCCGGGCCACCTCGCCGGCAGCATCGCCGGAATCGTCGTGAGCGCATCGCTGTGTGTAGCCATGGCCATCATGGTGTTCTCGTTCCGGCACTCCCTCGAGGCGTGGCTCGCCGGGGTGGTCGGCGCCGATGCCTACGTGCGCTCGTCGACGGCCGGCGACAGCGCAACCTTCAGGCTCGAAGACCAGGCCCGCGTGGCCGCGGTGCCCGGCGTGGCGCGCATCGAGGCGCTGCGCTACGACCGTCTCGCCCTCGATGGCGGCTCTCCCCTCACCCTCGTGGCACGCCCCATCGATGCGGCGATCCTCGCGGGCTTCCGCGCCGATCCCCCCGGCCTTCCCGCCCGCGGCGGCGCCGTGCCGGTGTGGATCACCGAGGCCGCGGCCGACCTCCACGGCTGGCGCACGGGCGAGCTCGTGTCGCTTCCCCTCGCCGGCCGTACCCTCGAAGTGCGCGTCGCCGGCGTGGTGCGCGACTACGCGCGCAGCTGGGGGGCGATCCTCATCGGCATCGACGACTATCGCTCCGCCACCGCGGATACGCGCGCCAACGACCTGGCCCTGCACCTGGTACCCGGCGCCAGGATCGAACCGGTGACGGCCGCGGTCCGCGCGGCGCTCGGGAACCGCCCGGGCCTCGCGATCGACGATGCCGCGGGGATCAAGCGCCGCTCGATCGCGATCTTCGACCGCACCTTCGCTGTCACCTACGCGCTCGAAGCGATCGCCATCGCGATCTCGCTTGCCGGCGTCACCAGCAGCTTCGCGGCGCTCGCGTGGGCGCGGCGGCGCGAGTTCGCGGTGCTGCGGTTCCTGGGACTGAGGCGCCGCGACGTGCTGCGACTGCTGGCCTTCGAGGGCGCCGCGGCGGGCAGCGTCGGCGCCACCATCGGCCTTGTCGCCGGCATCGCCATCAGCCTCGTGCTGGTCCACGTCGTCAACCGCCAATCTTTCCACTGGAGCATGGAATTGCACTGGCCGGTGGCGGCCATCGCTGCGTTCGTCGCGGGCCTGGTGGCGGCATGCGCCCTGGGCGCGCGGGCGAGCGGCGCCTTCGCGGTTCGCGACGAGGCGGTGCGGGCGGTAAAGAACGATGCGTAGGCGCGCCTTCCTCGCCCTGGCCATCGCCGCCCCGGGGCTCGCGCGCGGCTTCGACCCGGTGGTGCCGGGCGTGCCCCTCGCCTTCCCCCGCGATCGCGGCGCGCACCCGGGGCATCGCATCGAATGGTGGTACGTGACCGGTGAAGTGGAAGGCCCGCGCGGCCCGCTGGGCTTCCAGGTCACCTTCTTCCGCGTGCGCAACAAGGCCGCCGAGGACAACCCGAGCCGCTTCAGCCCGCGGCAACTGCTGTTCGCCCACGCGGCCATCGCCGACCCTGCCCGCGGCCGCCTGCTCCACGACCAGCGCGCGGCGCGCCTGCTGGGCGACCTGGTGCGCGCGCGCGAGGGCGAGACCGACGTGCGCCTCGACGGCTGGACGCTCGCGCGCGTGGGCCCCGCATACCAGGCGCGCATCGCCGCCGAGGGATTCGCGCTCGAGCTCGACCTCGTTCCCACCCAGGCGCCGCTGCTGCAGGGCGACGGCGGCTTCAGCCGCAAAGGGCCGCTCGCGTCCCAGGCGAGCTACTACTACAGCGAGCCGCAGCTCGAGGTCACGGGGCGCATCGTCGCGGGAGGGGCGCCACTTTCGGTCCGCGGCCGCGCCTGGCTCGACCACGAATGGTCGAGCGCGCTGCTGGCGCCGGAGGCCAACGGCTGGGACTGGCTCGGCGCCAACCTGGACGATGGCGGCGCCCTCACGATCTTCAGGGTGCGCGGCAAGGACGGCGCCACGGTGTGGGCCACGGCCACGCGGCGCGCGCGCGACGAGCAGGCCACGACGGCGCTCGCGACCGCCATCGCATTCACGCCGCGCCGCACCTGGACCTCGCCCCGCACCGGCGTCACGTATCCCGTGGAAATGGACATCGCCGCCGGCGCCGAGCGCTGGAGCATCCGTCCACTGATGGACGACCAGGAGCTCGATGCGCGCTCCAGCACCGGCACGCTCTATTGGGAGGGCGCGGTGCGCGTCGAGTCCGCCTCCGGCGCGCGGGGCCGGGGCTACCTCGAGCTCACCGGCTACTCCGAGCGGGTGCCGTTCTGATCGCCGCCGGGGGTGGCGTCCGCGAGGAGTTCGGCCACATCGCGCCGATCGAGGGCCTGCGCGGCGTGGCGGTGCTGTGGGTGATCGCGTTCCACTACGTGGTGGTGCGCGCCGCGGCGGGCGTCGCGGACCCCTGGCTCGAAGCCCTGCGCGCCGTGCCGCCGCTCGAGGTGATCGTGAAGAACGGCTACCTCGGCGTGGACCTGTTCTTCGCCATCACCGGCTTCCTGCTGGTGCTGCCGTGGCTGCGCCATGCCGAGGCGGGCCTGCCCGCTCCCGGGGCCCGGCCCTTCTACCGGCGGCGATTCGAGCGCATCGTGCCCGCCTACTGGGTGCAGCTCGGGTTCCTGTTCTTCCTCTTCGTGCCGCTGCTGCGCGGCATCGAATGGTGGCGCTGGGACTTCTGGTTCCTGCTCTACAACCTCGGCGCCCACGCGACCTTCCTGCACTACACGACGCCGCTGTCGAGCGCCTCGCTGCAGATCAACGGCGCCCTGTGGACGCTGGCCCTCGAGATGCAGTGGTACCTGCTGCTGCCGCTGGTAGCACCGCTCTTCGCGCGCCGTCCCTGGGCCACGAGCGCGGCACTGGTGACATTGGCCATCGGCTGGCGCTGGCTCGCCGCCCACGACCTCGACGCCCTGGTGCGCTTCGACATGGCGATCGCGGCGCGCTGGAAGGTGCCCGAGGACGCGATCCGCCACCTCCTCGCCACGCAACTCCCGGGGTACTTCGCGCATTTCGCGGCGGGAATGCTGTGCGGATGGGCGTGGCTGCGCTGGCGCGGGCGGCATGCGTCCACGGTGCTCGGTGCGGCGTCGCTCGCCGTCGCCGCGGCCGCCCTCGCCGCGCTCTACGCGATCTATCGCCCCAGCGCCGCCCATCCGTTCGGCCCCTACGGATGGCTCGCAACCGCCATCCTGATCGGCCTGGCGATGGCCGCCCTGGTCTCGCGCGGGACGCCTGCGACCCACGCGCTCCTCGCCAATCGCCCCATCGCCTGGGCCGGGCGGGTGAGTTATTCCGCTTACCTGTACCACCTGCCGCTGCTGCTCACGTGGAACGAGTACGCGCCGCGCATGGGATGGATGGCGTTTCCCGCCTACCTCGCCTCGGTGGCTGCGGTGGCGTGGCTCTCGTACCGCTACGTGGAGCTGCCGTTCCTGCGACAGCGCTCAGTCGCGCGAGCGGGTGCCGACGGCGAGCGCGGCGAGGATCGCGAGCGTCTGCAGCGCGGCGACTCCCCAGAGCACGTGCAGGTAGCGGCCCGCGTCCATCATCGGCCCGAAGACCAGCGGCGCGATGGCGAGCCCCGTGTCGATGCCTGAGTAGACGAAGCCGTACACCCGGCCGTAGGCCCCGGCACCGAAAGTGCTGGTGGCGGCGCGGCGCACCAGGATGTCGCGCGACGGGCCCGAGAAACCGGCGCCGAATCCCATCAACCCCATCAACGCGACGATGCTCCACCCCGGCACGGCGCCCGAGGCGAGCGCGATGGCGCACGCCGCCGCCGTCGAGAGCGACAGCGCGACCAGCCGGTCCTGGTGCGTGCCCTTCGAGGCGAAGAAGCCGCCGGCGCCCGTGCCCGCGGCGCTGCCCAGCAGGTACGCCGTGAGCCCCGACGTCGCGAACGCAAGCGACACGCCGTAGGTGCGCTCGAAGATCGGGGGCGCGAAGTTCTGCAGCCCGCCGAACGCCATCACCGCCAGCAGGAAGAAGGCGAAGCACATCCACACCACGCCCACGCCGAGGAAGGCGAAGGTGCCGGCATCGCGCCGCGGCTTCTCCACCGCGACGGCGACTTCCGCGAGCAGGCGGCGGTTGAGGAACAGGAAACCCAGCGCGGATGCGCCCACCAGCGCCGCACCCACGCCCGCTGCGCGCCAGCCGAGGGTCTCGGCGATGGCGATCATGAACACCGGGCCGGCCGCCCAGCCGAGGCTGCCGGTCAGCCCATGCACCGAGAACGCGTGGCCCAGCCGGCTGGTCGAGACCCGCCGGTTGAGCACGGTGAAATCCGCGGGATGGAAGACGCTGTTGCCCAGGCCCGCGATGGCGGCGGCCCCCACGAGCATCGGGAAGTTGGCCGCACCCGCGACCGCCAGCCCCGAGAGCGCCAGCAGCCCCATGCCGCCGTAGAGCACGCGCAACGCCCCCACTCGGTCGACGAGGAAGCCTGCCAGCGCCTGTCCCACGCCGGAGACCACGAAGAACACCGACATCAGCGCGCCCGCCTGGGTGAACGACAGCCCGAAATCCCGCATCAGCCACGGGAAGAGCGGCGGCAGCATGAAGTGGAAGAAATGCGACGTGCCGTGGGTGAAGCCCACGATCGAGATGACACTCGCGTCCTGGCGGAAGGTGGGTGCGGCGGGGCTGGCGGCGGACACGGCGAGAAGGCGGAGCGGGAAAGTTCCGAATTGTAGCCCGCACGGACCCGGCTGTTCCCGCAGCGCCGATCCATTGGCGATGCGATCCTCGCGCCGGTTTCCCGCAGGCCTCGTGATACGGTAAGCGCTTTTCCGCGTCACCATGCACACCGCGCTTCTCTACGCGATCCTGGCAGTCTCCGCCGTCGCCACCTCGTTCATCTCCGGCATCCTCGGAATGGCGGGCGGCATGATCCTGATGGGCGTATTGCTGGCATTGATGCCGCTTCCCGCGGCGATGATGCTGCACGGCATCACGCAGCTGGCCGCGAACGGATGGCGCGCGCTGATGTGGCGCAAGGAAGTGGACTGGCGCGTCTTCCGCGGCTACGTGTACGGCGCGCTCGCGACCCTCGCCGCGTTCATCGCCGCCACGTTCGTCATCAGCAAGCCCGCGGCGCTGATCGTGATGGGCCTCACGCCCTTCATCACGCTCGTCCTGCCCGAGAAGTTGCACCTGAACGTGGAACGCCGCGGCCACCCGTTCGGCTGCGGCGTGATCTGCGCGCTGCTCTCGCTCACGGCCGGCGTCTCGGGTCCGATCCTCGACGTCTTCTTCGTGCGCTCGCAGATGGGTCGGCACGCGGTGGTGGCCACCAAGGCGATGACGCAGAGCTTCACCCACCTCATGAAGATCGTGTACTTCGGCGGGATCGTCGTCGCCGCCGATCGCGGCGCGGTGGACCCGTGGCTCGCGGTGATGATGGTGGCGCTCGCCTTCGTGGGCACCACGCTCTCCAGGCGCGTGCTGGAGAAGATGGACGACGCCTCGTTCCGCAAGTGGACGAAGGTCACGGTGATGACCCTGGGCGTCTTCTACCTCGCCAGCGGCGTGCTGCTCCTGGTCGGATAGCGCTGTCGGACGGCGACCCATGCTGAACGGCGGGGCGCGGGCGGTGTCTGTCCTGCGTCCCCAACCCCTGGCGCCGCATGAAACTCACGTTTCCCAAGATCCTGGGCCTGGTCGTGCTCGGCGCCACCCTAGCCCTGCTCGGAGCCAACCTGTTCGCAAACACCGAAAAGCGCCTGCTTATGCCCGTGAAGCATTCCTACGGGACCTCGGACCCCCAATTCATTCGCACCATGGGCAACCTGCTGGGGCCGGCGATGGTGGCGGGCAACCAGGTCGACACGCTGCTGAACGGCGACCAGATCTTCCCGGCGATGCTGGAGGCGATCCGCTCGGCGAAACGCACCATCACCTTCGAGACCTACATCTACTGGTCGGGCGAGGTGGGCAGGCAGTTCGCCGACGCGCTGACCGAGCGCGCCAAGGCGGGCGTGAAGGTGCACATCCTCCTCGACTGGGTCGGCACCCAGAAGATGGAGGAGAAATACCTGGAGGAGATGGAGAAGGCCGGCGTCCAGATCCAGCGCTACCACCCCCTCACCTGGTACACGCTCGACCGAATGAACAACCGCACCCACCGCAAGCTCCTCGTCACCGATGGCGCGGTGGGCTTCACCGGCGGCGTGGGCATCGCCGACGAGTGGGGCGGCAACGCGCAGGATTCCAAGCACTGGCGCGATACCCACTACCGCCTCCAGGGGCCGGCGGTGGCGCAGATGCAGGCGGCGTTCAACGACAACTGGACCAAGGTGAGCGGCGCGGTCCTCCACGGCGAGGCCTACTTCCCCGCGCTCGCGCCCGTTGGCACGATGCCGGCGCAGATGTTCATGAGCTCCTCCGAGGGCGGCTCCGAATCGATGCACCTCATGTACCTGCTCGGCATCGCTTCCGCGGAGAAGTCCATCGACCTCGCCATGGCCTATTTCGTCCCCGACGACCTGGCGCTCACCGCGCTGGAGGATGCGATGAAGCGCGGCGTGAAGGTGCGCATCATCATGCCCGGCAAACACATCGACACCCAGCTCGTGCGCAGCGCCTCGCGCGCGTTGTGGGGCCGGATCCTGGTGGCGGGCGCCGAGCTCTACGAGTACGAGCCCAGCATGTACCACTGCAAGGTGCTGGTGATCGACGGGCTGTGGACCTCGGTGGGCTCCACCAACTTCGACAGCCGGTCGTTCAGGCTCAACGACGAGGCGAACCTCAACGTATACGACGCGGCGTTCGCGGCGCGCCAGGCTGTGGATTTCGAGGCGGACCTCAAGCGTTCACGGCGCATCACGCTGGAAGAGTGGGCCAACCGCCCGTGGACCGAGCGGGCGATGGAGAAGGTGATGGGGTTGGTCAGCTCGCAACTGTGAGCGGCGTGTCCATGAACCCATGAAGACCCCGCACCACATCCCCCGCGCCACCGAACCGCAGGCGAATGACGCGGGGAAATCTCCCGCCGGCTGAGTCAGCGGCCGAAGTCGACGGCGGTGGTGTTCGCGCCGCACAACACCACGCCGACGGTGGCGCCCTTCGCGGGCCGGTCGGCCCCCGAGATCAGCGCGGCCAGGGCCGCCGCGCCGCCCGGCTCGGCGACGATCCGCAGCGACCGCCACAGCGCGCGCTGGGATTCGCGAATCGCCTCGTCGGTCACCAACACGGTCCCGGCCATGTAGCGTTGCGCGATCGGGAACATGATCGCCCCCACGCGCCGGGGTGCGAGGGAATCGGCGGCAACTCCCCCCGCCGGGGCATCCACCGGAGCGCCTGCCTCCAGCGCGCGGGTGAGCGTGGGCGCCTCCTCGGGCTCGACGCCCACCACCGTCACGCGGCCGCGATACCAGCCCGCGATGCCGCCCGCGAGCCCGCCGCCGCCTACCGCCACCAGCAAGCGATCGAGATCCGGCGCCTGCTCCTCGAATTCCAATCCGAGTGTCGCCTGGCCCTGCAGGGTCTCGTCCTGGTCATAGGCGTGGATCTGCAGTGCCCCGCTTTTCGCCGCCCACGCCTGGCTCGCGGCGAGCGCGTCGGCGTAGCGATCGCCGCCCACCTCGAGGGTCGCGCCGTAGCTCTCGATCTGCTCCAGCTTCGCGCGCGAGGCCACGGTGGGCACGAAGATCGTCGCCGGCTTGCCGAGCTTCATCGCGGCGAAGGCCACCGCCGCGCCATGGTTGCCTCCCGAGGCGGCGACGACCCCCGCCTCGGGAACCGCGCCTGTGAGGAGGTTGTTGAAGGCCCCGCGGGTCTTGAAGGATCCGGCGTGCTGCAGGAACTCCAACTTGAACCTGAGGCGCACGCCATGGAGGCCGAAATCGCCCCCGTCGACCTCGAGCACCGGCGTGCGGCGGACATGGGGCGCGATGCGCCGCGCGGCTTCGCGAACGGCGGCTTCTTCCAGGGCGGGGATCATGGCATCGATGATGCCACGGGCGCCTGCGCGGGCGGCGCCATGGAGCGCAACTCCTCCTCGGTCTCCGAAAGCGTCACGTAAAGGGCGAATTTTAAGCGGGGACGAAACGAAAGTTTCCGCGCGCCGGTCCCATCGCTGTCGAGATGCGATCGGGCGGGCATGGAACAATGGATCGGCTGGGCGGCTGTGATCGCCCTCTTCTGCACCATGGCAGGCCAGGCGTGGAAGCAGTGGCGCGATAAGGTCAAGCACGGCATAGGTAAATGGTTCTTCGTTGGCCAGATTGCGTCGTCGGTCCTGTTCCTCACCTACAGCGCCATCGTCGGCGACCGGGTATTCGTGGTCGGCAACGCCCTGGTGCTGTCCGCGGCGGTAGTGGGCGGCACTGTCCTGTGGTGGAACCGCACCCGCCGCTGATCCTTCCCGGAAAAACTTCCGGCAATATTGGCGAACCGAAGAATGCCGTTTCAAGGCACGTGAGTCGCGTCGGCGTGTCAGAAAATTCTGGCATCGACGTCGTAATTTTCGGTGACAGGGTGTCGGCTGGCGCTCGGCTAAGATGGCCCCATCCAACCAGGGAGGCGCGCCATGGCCCGGTACGAGAACGATCCCGACGGCACCCGCCTGCCGATCAAGCTCGACACCACCACCAACGGCGAGTACGAGCCCATCCCGCTCGAGCCCGTGCACCTCGAGGCCCGCGCCCGCGCCTGCGCCGATGCCGGGGAAAACGCCCGGCGGCTCGGCCTGGGGCGCCGCGGCTTCCTCGTCTCCGCCTGCGGCGCCGCCACCACGCTCCTGGGCATGAACGCTGCCTATGCCGCGGCCGGCAAGCGCGGCGGATTCTACGACCTGCCCGAGGCGGCCGCGCTGGACCAGTACGCGGCCCGCTCGGCGGTCGACGGCGGCGAGTTCATCTTCGACGTCCAGGGGCATTTCGTGAACCCGACGGGAGCCTGGCTGAGGGCCCTGCCCAAAGGCGCGCGCCCCCTGCGCGGCTTCGCCAGCGACGCGCGCTGCGCCCCACACCAGGGTCCCGGGGATTTCGACTATTTGCGTTGCGTCGGCCCCGACCAGTTCGTGAAGGATGTCTTCATGGATTCGGACACCGACGTGATGGTGCTGTCGTTCGTGCCCTCCACCCGCGCCGGCGAGCCGCTGACCCTCGAGGAGGCCGAAGCCACCGCTCGCATCGTGGAGAAGCTCGACGGCACCCACCGGCTCCTGATCCACGGCCGGGTGAATCCCAACCAGCCCGGCGACCTCGAGGCGATGGACGAGATGGCCTCGCGCCACCGCATCGCGGCGTGGAAGACCTACACCCAGTGGGGACCCGACGGGAAGGGTTTCTACCTCGACGACGAGCCCGGTATCCGCCTGATCGAGCGCGCGCGCAAGCTCGGCGTGAAGAACGTGGCGATCCACAAGGGCCTCGCCTTCGGCCCGAAATCCTACGAGCACTCCACCTGTGTGGACGTGGGCCGCGTGGCGAAGCGTTATCCCGACGTGAACTTCCTCATCTACCACTCGGGCTTCGTCTCGGGCGCCAAGGAAGGCCCTTACGACGAGCGGCGCACCGACGGCATCGACGCGCTGGTGACGAGCCTCCTCGCCAACGGCGTGAAGCCTGGCTCCAACGTCTACGCGGAGCTGGGATCCACCTGGCGGCTGATGATGCGCGACCCCGACACCGCGGCCCATGGCCTGGGCAAGCTCCTCAAGCACTGCGGACCCGACAACGTCTTGTGGGGAACCGACTCGATCTGGTACGGCTCACCCCAGGACCAGATCCAGGCGTTCCGCACCTTCCAGATCTCGCCCGAGCTTCGCGCCCGGCATGGCTACCCCGAAATCACGCCGGCGCTCCGCGCCAAGGTGTTTGGCCTGAACGCGCTCAAGGTCTACTCCATCGATCCCACGGTGCTGAACAAGCACTACCGCGGGGACCGCGTGGCGGCCGCGCGCGCCGACTACCGCGCCGAGCACCCCGATCCCACCTTCCTCACCCATGGCCCGCGCACGCGGCGCGAGTTCCTGAACCTGAAAGCCCGCGGGGGCTGATTGCGATGCCCTAGAATCGGGGAATGATCTCGACGCCCCCCGGCTTCCGCGCCCTGGTCTCCCCGCTCCCGAGCGGCACCCCCAATACCTTCGTCTTTCGCGGCAACGAGCTGCTGCTGCGCGAGGACCTCTCGCTGCCCGATGCGAACGCCATCGACACGCTGGCCCTGGACGCCGAGCGCGTCGTGCCGGTCGGCGCCCTCGACCACGAGTACTACCGCACTGCCTGGATGGACCGCGGCCACGATCCGGGGCCGGGGTTCGCGTTCAAGGGGCTGCGGGCGCTCTTCGGCAAACTGGACGAATCCACGCTCGCCATCGCCGGGCGGGCCTTCCAGGTGGCCGACTGGGCGCGCACCCATCGCTTCTGCGGGTCGTGCGCGAAACTGATGGCGCGCATGCAAGGGGAGCGTGCGATGCGCTGCGAATGCGGCCACTCCGCCTACCCGCGCATCTCCCCCGCGATGATGGTGCTGGTGAAGCGCGGCCCCGAGATCCTGCTCGCGCGCAACGTCGCGGTGCCGGCCGGGGGAAGGATGAGCGCGCTGGCGGGCTTCCTCGAGCCCGGCGAATCAATCGAGGATGCGGTGCACCGCGAAGTCCTCGAGGAAGTGGGCCTCGAGGTGCGCGACCTGCGCTACTTCGCGAGCCAGTCGTGGCCGTTCCCCCACGCGCTGATGGTGGCCTTCACCGCCGAGTATGCCGGTGGCGAGGTGCGGTGCGAGCCGGCGGAGATCGCCGAAGCGCGTTGGTTCGGGCCGGGGGACCCGCTGCCGGAGCTATCTCCGGGCCAGTCGATCTCGCGCGCCCTGATCAACGCGAACCTGCCTCGCGGGTAAAGCGGAACGCAGATAGTCGCAGATGCAACGCAGATGCAACGCAGATGATCGCAGATGAGATAACAGCCAGAGTGGGTGTTGCCGCTTGAGGCGCCGGATGATTTGCACCTTTGCCGCTTACCTATCCCATCCGCGACCATCTGCGTTGCATCTGCGACGATCTGCGATCCCGCTTCAGTTACCTGACCACCCATTGCCATTGCCCCAAGTCAACGGCTATCCCCGCGCGGCTATCAGGGCTTCGAGACGAATGGGCTGCCACGGATGTAAAAGCGCAACAACCGCCGTGCCCAGTGCCCGGCGTAATCCACGCCGATGCGCGGCCGTTTGACGATGCGGACCGGCGGCTCGACGTCGGGGGCCACGAGGTGCAGCCCCTCGGACAGGAGGTCGTGGCCGGTGAGCGTCCCGCTGATGCCCATCGCCTTGCACAACAGCGCCGGGCCCTGGGTGCGGCCCTCGAGGTTCGCCACCGGCTCCACGGCCCGCAGCAGCACCGCCGAGGCCTGCCCCTGCGGCTGCGTCACCACGTTCATGCACCAGTGCATGCCATAGATGAGGTAGACGTAGGCATGCCCGGGCGGGCCGAACATCGGGCGCGTGCGCGGCGTGAGGCCCCGCGCGGAATGCGCCGCGAGGTCGTGGGGGCCGAGGTAGGCCTCGGTCTCGACGATGCGGCCTACGCGGGCGACCCCGTCGACCACGTGCACCAGGTGCTTGCCGAGGAGGTCGCGGGCGACCTCGATGGTGTCGCGGTCGTAGAACGCGCGGGGCAGCCGGCGCCCCGGCCGTGTGCCTTGCGGGCCGGCGGCGCTCAGGGGTAGAGGGCGCTCGGCGCCGGGAGTGCCGCCACCGCTAGCCCCTCGCGCCCATCTCGCACGCAAGCGCGAACGCGTTCTTCATCGCGCCCGCGTTCGCCACCCCCCGGCCCGCGATGTCGTACGCGGTGCCGTGGGCGGGCGTGGTGATCGGCATCGGCAGCCCGCCCTGCACCGTGACGCCCCGCTCGAAGCCCATCAGCTTCATCGCGATCTGCCCCTGGTCGTGGTACATGGTGACCACGCCGTCGTAGCCGCCATCGCGGCGCGTGGCGCGCACGAACACGGTATCGGCGGGAAACGGGCCGTCGGCCGGGAAGCCCCGCGAGCGCGCCAGCTCGACGCCCGGCTCGATCACCTCCATCTCCTCGCGGCCGTAGGCGCCATGGTCGCCGTTGTGGGGATTCAACCCGCACACGACGACGCGCGGCTCGGCCTTGCCGGCGCGCTGGAGGCTGCCGTGGATCAGCTCCACCATCTCGGCGACCTTCTCCTTGGTGATCAGCGCGCTCACTTCCGCGAGCGACACGTGGGAGGTGACGCGCGAGGTCCACAGCCCCTCGAGCACGTTCAGCTCGACGCAGGTGCCTTCGAACTTCAGCACCTCGGCGAACCAGTGCAACTCGTCGGGATGGTCCATGCCGCCGGCCCGCAGCGCCGCCTTGTTCAGCGGCGCGAAGCACAACGCGTCGGCCATGCCGGAACGGCACAGCTCCACGCCGAAGGCGAGGCTCTCCAGCATGTACCGGCCGTTCTTCGCGGTGACCTGGCCGCGCTCGAAATTGCGGTCTTCGAGGGTGGGGCCGCGCACCAGCAGCGGCCGCTCGAGGCGCGCGCCCTTAACCGGGTCTCCCTCCGCGTACTCGAAGCGGCTGCCGGCCACGCGCATTCCCTCCTCGATCACCTCGCGGCCCCCGACCAGGTAAATGTCGGCGCGCTGCGCGGCGCTGCCGTCCTCCAGCAGGCGCGCGATGAGCTCGGGGCCCACGCCGGCGGGATCGCCGGTGAACAACGCGATGCGGGGGCGCCCGGACGCCATCAGTTTTCCACCTTGATCTTCGCGTCGCGCACCAGCTTGCCCGCGCTGTCGTAATCCGCCTTCGCCTTCGCCGCGAACTCGGCCGAGGTCAGGGTGCCGGGCTCGCCGGCGAGCGCCTCGAGGCGCTTCTTCACGTCCGGCAAGGCGATCACCCGCATGGTCTCGGCATGGAGCTTCGCGACCATGTCGCGCGGCAGGTTCGCCGGACCGAAGAGGCCGTACCAGGTGGACATCTCCACCCCGGGCACGCCCGCCTCGGCGAGCGTCGGGATATCCGGGAGCTCCGAGGAACGCTTCGGCGTCATCACCGCCAGCGCCTTGACCTTTTTCGACCGGATGAAGCTCATCCCCGACGAGGTGGTGTCGAACGAGAGCTGGATCTGCCCGCCCACCAGGTCCGCCAGCGCCTGGGAGGAGCCCTTGTAGGGCACGTGCACGATCTTCGTGCCGGTGGCGAGCGCGAACGCCTCGCATGCGAGGTGCTGGGTGCTGCCGATACCCGAGGAGCCGCAGGAGAAACCCGTCGGGCTCGCCTTGATCTCCGCGACCAGCTCGGCCACGGTGTTCGCCTTCACGGTGGGGGCGGCGATGATCACGTTGGGCACCACCACGATGAGCGCGATGGGAGTGAGGTCCTTCACCGGGTCGAAGCCCAGCTTCATCACGTGGGGGGCGATGGCCTGCGCGGTATTGGTGCCGACGAGGAGCGTGTAGCCGTCCGGCGGCGACTTCGCGGTCACGTCGGAGGCGATGGTGTTGCCGGCGCCAGGACGGTTCTCCACGACGAAGGGCT
>JBBQBW010000009.1:0-15099 GCA_038318025.1 Burkholderiales bacterium
CGGCGAGGAGGAATGCGGCCACGACGACGGCGCCAACGGCAACGGGGTCGCTCATCGCGCGCCCGGCCCCGTTTCGACAGCGATTCCGCCACCTCGTCGCCCACGCGAACCCTGCCGCTGGTGAGGATGCGCGCCCGCAGCCCGCCCTGGCCCTTGAAGAACGGCAGGACCTGCGCATGGGTGCGCTTCGCCCACAGCTTGCACGGCTCGCACAGCTCCATGCCCTCCATCTCCACCGTGCCGATGCGGAAGCGTTTGCCGAGGAGTTCGTTCAGGCGCACGCCCCGGGTGACGAGGCTGCGGCGCGGATCGCCGTAGCCGAGCGCGAGGCCGGTGGCCTGCGCGAAGGCCTCGACGTGCTCCGACTCGATCAGCGTCACCTGGTGGTGGTCCGACCACTTGTTGGTGACGCGAGTGTAACGGTCGCCCTCGAGGCCCACGCCCGCTTGCGCGGCCACGGATTCGAGGGAGGCGATACAGGTGCCCGTCGGGATCGTCGAAGTACACCCCACGCCCGCCATGGAGCCGATAGATATCGTTCGGCTGCGCCTTCGCGGGATCGGCCCAATGGGGCATCGAACGCTCGAGGATGCGGGCGAAGACCTGGTCGAACTCCGCCTCGCCCACCAGGAACGCGTAATGCTGCAGGGCCACGCCATCCGGGTTCTCGTAGTAGTCGAGCGAGACGCCGTTGGAGAGCTTCACCACCAGCATCGGGCCGAACTTCGCGGCGGGCGGCAGGCGAGCATCTCGGTGAGGAATGCGGACGACTTCACCTTGTCGCGGCACCAGACGATGGTGTGGTTGAGCTGCGCGGTCATTTCGCCTTGGGGTACAGGATCATCCGAGTGCAGCGGAAGAGCGCGATCGTCTTGCCGGTCTCGCGGCTGGTCACCAGCGCGTCCCACACCTGGGTGGTCTTGCCCATGTGCACCGCCTTCGCGACGCACTCGATGGTGCCGTCGCGCGCCGTGCCGAGGTGGTTGGACTTGAGCTCGATGGTGGTGAAACCATTCGCTCCCTCCGGCAGGCTCGCGATGCAGCCGTAGCCCGAAGAGGTGTCGGCCAGAGTGACTACGGTGCCTGCGTGCAGGAAGCCGTTGGGCGCCATGTGCTTCTTGCCCACCGCGAGCTCCGAGCGCACCTCGCCTCGCGCCGCATGGGTGATCACGAGGCCGAGGTGGCCGGGCAGACTGTCGGCGCCGAACGTGGTGAGCTGCTCCGGGGTCATCGCGGTTCCCTGGCTGGCGCACACGCGCCCGCCGCCATGGTCGCCGATACTGCCTCGCGGGAATAGTCCCGCCGCGTGCAGCGCATCAGCAGCGCGGAGCCATCGGGCGTGGTGACGACCTCGACATCGCGCAATCCCGCCTTGCGATAACAGCCGATCGCCCGCAGGTTGGCCGGGGCGGGGTCGGTCTGGACGAGAGTCACGGCGGCGTCTTCGAAAGACCGGGCCAGGAAGGCGCGAACCATCGCGGTGCCGAGGCCCTGTCCAAGGCGGGCTGCGTCGGCGAGGAACTGGTCGATGCCGCGAGCGCCCGGATCGGTCTCGGCTTCCCACCACCCCCCATCGGAGCCCATCACGACGTACGACTGGATGAATCCCAGCGGTGTGCCGTCGAGGCTCGCGATGTAGGCCCGGGTGGCGTTGGGTTTCCCGGCCGCGGCGATGTAGTCGGCGTGCAGCTCATCGATCGATTCGGCCCGACCCCACCATTGCGCCACATGGGGCGCAGCAGCCACTCGCGCAGCAACGGGAGGTCTCCGGCCCGCAGCGGGCTGAAGTCGATCATGCGACTTCCTCAAGCCGCCCTGCCGCACCCTTGCGGCTTGAAGACGCGCTCGGTCGATGCCGGGTTCTTCGCCAGCTTCGCGGCCGGCCGGCGCGGCCGCGGCACGAATTCGCCCCCACAGTTCGGGCACTTTCCCTGGAGCACGCCAGTCGCGCAATCGGCGCAGAACGTGCACTCGAACGAGCAGATCCTCGCCTCGGCCGAATCAGGCGGCAAGTCGCGGTCGCAGCATTCGCAATTGGGGCGCAGTTGCAGCATCTCGTTCTCCTGTCGGAGTTTCAGTAGCTCACGATTCGGGGGGTCCCTTCAGCTCCACGGTGTTGCCGTCGGGATCGGTGAGGTAGATCGACGGGCCCTCGCCTTCCGCACCGAACCGCGATGCCACCTCGCCCGGCTGCACGCCCTGCGCGAGGAGGTACTCGCGGATCGCCTCGGCGTTGAACGGCTCGATCCGCAGGCACACGTGGTCCATGTTGCGGCCCTCGGCGCCGGGCGCCGCACCTCCCGCCATGCCGAGCTTGCCGCCGATGGGGACGATGTCGATCATCGAGCGGCCGGCGCGCAACTGGTAGAGGCCCAGGTCCTCGCGGCTGCGCTCGACGCGGCAGCCGAGCACCCCCACCCAGAAGTCGAGCGAGCGCGCGAGGCTCGCCACCCGCAGCACGACGTGGTCGATATCGCGGATGGCGAAGGGACCCATCAGGCTAGCGTGAGCTTCACGTCGAGGTTGTTGCGCGTGGCGTTGGTGGCGGACTGGCCGTCGCGGCCGCCGGTGGCGGTCGCCTGAGTGCTGTGGTGGACGTTGGTGGGCATGGCGCTTCTCTGCGTCGGGCGTGGGGAAAACCTAGAATCTATCCCAATCGGGCTTGCGGAATCGCTGCGCCAGGAAGTCCACGAAGGCGCGCACCTTGGGCGGCACGAAGTCGCGCTGCGGGTACACCGCGTGGATGCCGAGGTCGGGGAGCTTGTAGGCGGCGAGGATGCGCTGGAGCTTTCCCGCGCGGATCAGCGGGCCCACGTAGAAGCTCGGCGTCATGAAGATCCCCTGCCCCGCCACCGCGGCCTCGGCCAGCACGATGCCGTTGTTGGCGCGCAGCGTCCCGCCCACGGCGACCGGGATCTCGCGGCCATCGGGCGCCTGGAAGCGCCACACGTTGGCGGTGGGGAGGTACGAGTACAGCAGGCAATTGTGGGCGGCCAGGTCCTCCGGCGTCTCGGGCTCGCCGAACTCGCGCAGGTAGGCGGGCGAAGCGCACGCCGCCGCCCGCGTGGTGGCGATCTTGCGCGCCACCAGCGTCGAGTCGGTAAGCGCTCCGATTCGCACCGCCACGTCCACGCCCTCCTCCACCAGGTTCACGAAGCGGTCGTCGAGGCGCAGGTCCACCGTCACCTGCGGAAACTGCCGCGCGAACTCCGCGAGCGCGGGCCCCAGGTGAAGGATGCCGAAGGACATCGGCGCGCTCACCTTGAGCCGGCCCTTCGGCGCCGCCTGGAACTGGGCGACGGCGGCCTCGGCCTCCTCGATGCGCTCGATGGCGCCGCGGCTCGCCTCGAAGAGCGTGGCGCCCGCCTCGGTGAGGGAGAGCCGCCGCGTCGTGCGGTGCAGGAGCCGCGCGCCGTGCCGGTCCTCGAGGCGCGAGATGTACTTGCTCACCACGGCGCGCGAGATGGCGAGGTCGTCGGCGGCGAGGGTGAAGCTGCCGCGCTCCACGACGCGGCAGAAGACGGCGATGTCGGCGAGGTTGTCCACGGCGGGATTGGTTCGTTGGCGTGAACAATCATATGCCGCGCGCCCCGCAGATCAAAGTCGCGCGCCTGCCTACAGTGGCTCCACTCCCGCACGTCGCGGGATTCCAACCGAAAGGAATCAAAATGACCTACGACATCCAGGCAGCCCAGGCGTATTTCCAGGCGAAGGCCGGCTTCACCACCGGCCCCCACGAGCTCACCGGCATCCTCGACCGAAAGGAGGACGTGGTGGTGGTCGACGTGCGCTTCCCCACCGACTTCCGCAAGTCGCACGTTCCGGGCGCGGTGAACCTGCCGAAGGGCAAGTGGCAGAATGTATCCGGGCTCGCGAAGGACAAGGTCGCGATCCTCTACTGCTACAACCAGACCTGCCACCTCGCCGCCGAGGCCGCGGTGGAGCTGCTGGCGCAGGGCTACCGCGTGGTCGAGATGGAAGGCGGCTTCGCCACCTGGGAAGCCAACGGCTACCCGCTCGTCACCTCCCAGCCCGTGGCCGCGTGAAGGAGGATGCCATGAACGACGACAAGCTCGCGCCCTACGGGGCGCTGGTATTGCGGGCGAGCCTGGGCGTGATGCTCATCGCCCACAGCCTCTACCTCAAGCTCGTGGTGTTCACCTTGGCGGGCACCGTGACGTTCTACGAGTCCCTCGGCCTGCCGGGTTTCGGCGCCCACCTGACGATCCTGGTGGAAGCGATCGCCGGGGTGATGCTGATCCTGGGCGTGAGGACCCGCTACGCCGCGCTCGCCGTGCTGCCGGTGCTTCTCGGGGCTTCGTGGGTGCACTGGAACAACGGCTGGCTCTTCACCAATGCGGGCGGAGGCTGGGAGTACCCGGTGTTCCTCGCCTGCGCCGCAGTGGCGCAGGCGCTCCTGGGAGGCGGCGCCTATGGCTTGCGCACCGGGGCCGAGGACATCAGCTCCGCGAGGTCCTTAGCGTAGTGCTTCGCACTTCCCGTGGTCCCGTGGCCGGCGCTCGCGGGGCTCGCCGGGATCAGAAGCACGCGCCCGTTCTTCACCCGCTTGATCTCGCGCTCCATGATGCCGAGCTCCGGCGGGTTCCTCTCGTCGTCGGCGGCGTTGATCGCAAGCAGCGTGGCCTGCACCTTCTCCAGCCCGCCCGACGCGTTGTAGTCCCGCGACGAGTCCCATTGGTAGAGCACGTCGTTGGCGTCGGCCGTGAACGCTGCCTTCATGCGGGCATCGAGGATCTGGTCGGCTTTCTCGCGCGTGGGCGCCGCCTTGTACAGCGCGTGGTTGCCGCCGTTGGTCGCGATGGCGAAGAACACGCTCGCGAACTGCGCGCTCTTCGGCTGCACCGTGTAGTTGCCTTCCATCCACGCCGGATCGTTGCGGATCGAGTCGGTGATGAGCCGGCGCATCATCCAGTTGCGGCTCGACATCTCGGTGGGGAACGACGCCATCGGGATCGCCACGTCCATGTAGTCGGGATAACGCTGCGCCCAGATCCACACCTGCATGCCGCCCATGGAGTTGCCGATGATGGCACGCACGCGCTTGAGTCCCAGGCCCTCGGTGAGCAGGCGGTACTGCCCCTGCACCATGTCGTCGTAGTTGTACCTCGGGAACTTCGAGCGCAACCCGTCGGAGGGCTTGCTCGATTTTCCCGCCCCGATCGCATCGGGAAGGATGATGAAATGGCGCGCCGCGTCGAACGGCTGCCCGGCGCCGAAGAGTTCGCCGGCGAAGTTCGCGTTCAGCATGCTGGCGCCGGAGCCCGCGGTGCCGTGCAGCACCACCACCGGCTCGCCCCGGGGGTTGCCGAGGGTGCGGTAGTGCAGCTTCAGCTCCGGCATCACCTCCCCGGTATGGAAGCGGAAATCCCGCGCGATCCAGGTGCCCTCCTGGGCCTTGGGGTAATCGGCGGCCGCGGCGGCGAGCGAGAGGGCGGCGAGCCCCGCGGCGGCGATCCGGGCAAGGGTTGCGGCAATGGGCATGGGTTCCTCCGTATGATTGTTCTTGGAACTCCACAAGATGCCCGATCCAGTACCCCAAGCCAAGTCGCATCGCTTATGACCCCGCACGGGGCCTCAGCCGGCCAGGCAAACCCGTACGCCAGCCGCCGCTCACGAAGTCGAAGCTGGCCTGATCCAACGCATGCGGAAGGCGCGGCTCGCCGCGCTTTCCGCCGCCACGTCGAGGCGCGCTCGTTCATCATCTCCCGGCTGGTAGCGCTCGAAGCCGAGCTTGCGGTACACCGCCTGCGCGCGCTCGTTCCAGTCGTAGACGTGGAGCCAGACGAACTCGGGATCGAGGCGCGAGCGCACGTCCTCGAGGAAGGCCGCCACCGCCGCCGTCCCCGTCCCGCGCTCCTTGTCGCCCACCAGCACCCGCTTGAGGTACACGCCCCCGACCACCGCCCGGCGGTCGTAGCCGATCAGGTAGCCCGCGGGCTCGCCGTCGCGCTCGACGATGCGGTGCCAGCAGCCGTTCTCGCCGTCGATCGCAGCCAGGTGCTCGGCGTCGGTCCATTGCCCGATGATTTTCGCGTTCTCCCGGTCGCGCTCGAGGCCGGTCACGAACGGCAGGTCCTCCGGGCGCGTGGGGCGAAGGGCCACCGTCACCGGCCGAGTCCCCGCGCCATCATCACCGCGAACACCGGGATCAGCGCCGCCAGGTGCAGCTCGACCATGAGGGTGCGGCGGATCGCCTTGCGCTCGGTGTCAGGCACCGTCCAGATCGGGTCCCTCTCCATCATCCGCTTCCAGCGCACGAAGGTGAGCGTGGGCTTCACCGAAAGAAGTCCCACCACGACGAAGAGGCCGATCTTCACGTACAGCGGCCACGACTGGGTATAAAAGGCCGCGCCCTTGGCGCCGAGGCCCAGGCGCAGGAACCCGGTGAGGAGCGCCGCACCCGCGGCGCCGAAGTACCAGATGTCGCAGCGCCCCAGCAGCAGCAGGCGCTCGAGGTCGAGCGTTCCGCGCATCAGCATCACCTCGACCGCGAGGAACGAGAACAGCAGGAACATCGCGGTGTAGTGCAGGTAGGCGAGGATCGCATCGAGGACCATGTCAGTTCCGGTGGAGGAGTTTGCGGATGCGCGCGACCGCATCTTCGAGGCGATGCACCGGCTGGGTGTAGGCGATGCGAATGTGGCGGTGCGGCTCGTTGGCGCCGAAGTCCTTGCCGGGCGTGATGGCGACGTGGGCCTCGGTCAGCACGCGGCGCGCAAGCTCGAAGCTGTCGTTGGCGAGCCGCGAGCAGTCGGCATAGACGTAGAAGGCGCCTTCCGGCATCACCGGCACGCCGAAGCCCACGGACTCCAGCGCGGGCACCAGGTAGCGACGGCGCTGGTCGAGCTCGGCGCGGCGCGCCTCCAGGATCGCGATCGTCTCGGGCGCGAAGCAGGCGAGCGCCGCGTGCTGCGCCAGCGTGGACGGCGAGATGAAGAGGTTCTGCGCCAGGGTCTCGACGGCGCGCACCTGGCCGGGAGGCGCCAGCAGCCAGCCCAGCCGCCAGCCCGTCATCTGGAAATACTTCGAGAAGCTGTTCACCACCCAGACGTCGGGTCCCGCCTCGGCCGCGGTGCGCGCTTCGAGCCCGTAGGTGAGGCCATGATAGATCTCGTCCATCAGCAGCGCGCCGCCACGCTCCCGCACCACCGCGGCGATACGCGCCACCTCGTCGGGGGCCACCATCGAGCCGGTGGGATTCGACGGGCTCGCCGCCATCGCCATGCGGGTGCGCGGCCCCCAGTGCTCGCGCACCAGGTCGGCGGTAAGCTGGTAGCGCGTGGCGGGCCCCACGGCGATCGGCTTCGGCACCGCGCCCAGGGTTCGCGCGAAGTGGCGGTTGCAGGGATAACCGGGGTCGGCGAGCAGCAGCTCGTCGCCCGCGTCGAGGCTCACGCCGAAGGCGAGTAGCAGCGCGGCACTGGAGCCCGCGGTCACCACCACGCGGCTTGCGGGCACCTCGACACGATAACGCTCCGCGTAGAACCGCGCGATCGCCTCGCGCAGCTGCGGCAGCCCGAGGGCCGAGGTGTAGTTCATCGGCTCCGCGTCGAGGGCGCGCTTGGCGGCCTCGACCACCGGGGCCGGCGTGCGGAAATCGGGCTCCCCGATCTCGAGGTGGATCACGTCGTGTCCGCGCGCCTCGACTTCACGGGCGAGGCTCTGGATCTCCATCACCTCGAAGGGCGCGATGTGCGCCATCCGCGCCGCGGCGCGGAACGTTCCGATCGAATCGCTCATCGAGGCAATGTTACCCCGCGGCCCGCCGCGTCAGAGGAGGCAGGGCTCCGCGACCATGCGCTGGACCCGCGCGGAAAACTCCGGGCTCGCGATGAACGCCTGGCGCACCTGCGCGCGCGTCATCGCGCCGCCGGAAAGCTGGCCGACCCAGAACTGCACGCCGGGAAGGTCCCCGCCCCGGCGCAGGAACGCGTTGTAGAGGTCCGCCACGTAACCGGAGTCGCTGCGCGAGCGCGCGGCGTACTCGGGGCTGTCGGCAAACGCGGTCGAGATCGAATCCACCGCCCCGTAGAGCGGGCCGGGCCCGTCGCACTGCGCCTTGCGGAACTCCCGCAACCACGCGTCGAGGCCACCGGAATCGGGCAGCCGGCCCAGCATTCCGCGGTAGAAGTCGAGCACGGTGTCCACCTCGGAGCGCGCCGCGGTGGGCCCGAAGACTCCGCGGGTGAACGCGTCGAACTCCGGCGAGAACAGGAACGAGACGTACACCACCTCGCGCGGCATGCCCTGGCCGATGAGCCCGGTCCAGTAGCCGAGGCCTCCCGCATCGGGTGCGCGATCGAAGAACGCCGCATACAGGTCGGTCACGAACCCGGCGTTGTCGCGCTGGAACGCGGCGTACTCAAAACTGCCGAGGAACGCGGCCGAGAGCGCGAACAGCGACTCGTTCACGCTGGCGCCGTGGGCGCGCACGCGCAGGGTCTCGTCCTCCCAGTAGGCCTTGCCGGGCGCATCGGGCTCGCGGCGCATCAGCGTGCGGTAGTAGTGGGTAATGATCGAGGACGCCCCCGACTCGGCGTTCTTCCAGTAGGCGAGCAGGTCGCGAAGGGCCTGCGGCGTCTGCGCCGCCGCCGCACCCCCGCTCTGGGACTTCTCGTTGATCCCGTGGCAGGAGGCGCACACGCGCACCTCGCCCGGCGCGAACGTGAGCCAGTAGCGCTCGCGCACCACCGCCACCTCGTCCCGGTCGGCGAGGGTCCAGGTGAGGGCGCGGCGCGCCGGCACGAAGGCCGCGAACGAGCCGTCGTGGGCGATGCGCGCTCCCGGCACTCCGGTGGAGGGCGGGTTGGAGGCGACGGCCGCCGCGTGGTGCATCGGCCGCGCGAGGCCGCGGCGCCCGCCATCGTGAAACGTGGCGCCGCTGCCCGAGGCGTAAGTGTCGTAGCCCCGGACCAGGTCGTTCTGGTAGAGCTGCACCTTGGCTAAGTCGTAGACGCGGGCGCCCGGCTGGCCGGCCTTGAGCGTCTGGGCGCCGGTCTTGCCCGCGGGCACGTTGGCGGGATCGACGCGCAGGTTGGTGGGCTGCTGGTTGTCGCGCTCGTCGCGGCGCGTCACATCCCGCGAGACGATCAGCGCCAGGTCGTTGTCGCGCAGGTACTGCCGGAACTGCGCCGGATCCACGCCCGCCTCGATGAAGGCGGCGTTCTCGGGCGCGGGCAGCGCGGGCTCCGCGGTCGAGGCGGGACGCGGGCGCGCGCGAACCTCCACCGGGGAGAGCTCCCACAGCCGGCCGTTCCACGCGCGCAACGCATCCGGATCCCAATAGTTGAACGAGCGGGTGAGCCCCGCGGACAGCGGCTGGTCGGGCACGTAGAGGCCGCCCGCGTCGGCTTTCAACGTGTAGAGGCGGAACTTCATTTGCTGGTCCGCCGGGCTGATCGACTCCTTCAGATTGGCGGGCACCTCGTCCACGGCCGCGATCAGCGTGCCGTCGGAGAGCATCACCGGGTTGCGGTACCGGGTCTGGCTGTTCGGCGCGGTGAGCTTGGTGAACTCCACCGCCGTCCCCGTCTCGGAGATCGCGCGGTCGCGGTCGCGCATGCGCAGGATGAAGCCCGAGGCGTGGGTGTTGAACTCGGCGGACACCACGCCGAGGTAGGTGCCCCCGCCCGGAGCGACCGACAGCGGCTCTTCCACCAATTGGAAGTAGCCGTCGCGGCCGGCCATCGGCGCGTTCTGGCTCTCGACCGCGAACTCGGCCAGCGCCGCATCGTCCATGTAGCTCTGGTTGGCGTACATGCCGACGTCGTGCCGGCCCATGTGGCGGAAGGTCTCGTGGCCGCTGCCGTCCTGGTTGATCTGCCACGGCAGGAACAGGTTGAAGCGCAGGCCGTCGAAACGGCCGTACTTGTTCGACGGCGTGTAGAACTTGATCGCGCGGCCATTCACGCTGCCCGCCGCCTGGCCGTTGCGCCCCAGGTTGGCGAGGCCCGAGAGCACCGGATGGCCCAGGTGATACTCGGGGATCGCGGTCTCGCCAGCGCCCCACGCCTGCAGGTCGCCGAACGGGGTGTTGAGCGCCACCTTGCGGCGCACGAAGTCCAGGACGAACTCGCGCTTGTCGGCGCCGACGTCGTTCTCGTTCAGGTAGGTATAGGCGCCGAAGTAGTCCTCGCTCGCGGGATCGAGGGCCTTCTCCACGGCGTTGAGCGCCTGCTGGTCCTGCTGCAGGTGGTCCCAGCGGGTGAAGAGGACCTGGCCGAAGCTGTCGACGAAGGGGGTGAAAACCCCCGAAGGCGAGTGGTCGAGGAGCGCCAGGGCGCCGGTGGGGGGATCGAGCCGCCACAGCCCCGACACTGTCGGGCCGGACTCGTACTCCTCGATCTGCGGGTAGTGGATCGGGTTGCCGGTGATCGGGCGGTCCGAGGAGAAGAAGATCCGGTCGTCGCTGCCGTAGACCGGCGAGACGTTGTTGTACTCAGCCGGCTGGTTCGCGACCTTCGTGAGCACCGGCGCCGCCCCCTTCGCGAGTCCCGTGATCTCGTACATCTGCCACCGCGTGCCGGCGGGAATCAGCTGGTACTGCTGCGTCGACACCCGGGTGAGCAGGCTGAAGATCACCTGGTTCCCGTCCCAGTGCACCATCGGCTCGCGCGCCGCGTAGCCGTTCACCAGCACGTTGCCCGCTCCGAGCTGGAAGGCGCCGCTCGGGTCGCAGGTGGGACGGCTGTTCGCGCACGCTTCGGCCAGGGCGTCGGCGAGGAGGTCGCGCAGGGTGCCGTCGGGATAGAGGATGTGAAGCGACCCACCGCGGGGCGCCGCCGAGAGCGAGGGCAGGTGCGTGGAGAAGGTGCCGGTCACCGTGCCGATGTCGGGCTCGCCGCGGATCGTCGGCGTCTGGGTGACGAAGATCACCGGGTTGGGCAGCGCCTGGGCCAGCGTCGAAGCCAGGGCCAGGGCGGCCGCGAGAAATTGGGGGCTCATGGGGCAGTAGCATACCCAACGCTGCCCGGCCGATCTGCCGAATATTGCGTCCCGCAATCATCGCAGGTGCTCGTCCCAGAATTTCTGCATGCGCTTGGCCGAGACCGGCATCGGCGTGCGCAACTCCTGCGCGAAGAGCGACACGCGCAGCTCTTCGATCATCCAGCGGAATTCCTCGAGCTTCGCGTCGTGCCGCCCGGAGTCGTGGTCGGCCTTGGCGCGCGCGTCGTAGTTGTTCCACAGGGTCTGGATCACCGGGCCGTGACGGCCGTCGCGCTCCGCCCCGCCCGCCTTGAACTTGGCGAGCCGCATCGCATAACCCCGCAGGTAGCGCGGCAGGTGCTCGAGGCGCTCCCAGGGTGTGGCGGCGAGGAAGCCGGGGAACACCAGCCGGTCGCGCGCCGCCTTCACGTCCGCGATCACGCGCGGCGACGACGGGCCCTGCGCGATCGCCTGGGTGAGCGCGCCGTTGGCATCGGCGATTGCCGCCGCATGGCGCTGGATCGCCTCGGTCACCGCCGGCAGCCGCGCCTTGGCGCGCTTCTTCTGATCGTCGAAGGCCTTCTGCGTGCGCGGCACCGGGTCCTCGCCGATGAAGGCGCGATCGACGATCGCCGCCATCAGGTCCGACTTGATGCGATCCGCCGGGACCGTCCCCTGGAAGCGCAGCGCGAGGGCGTTGGCGCTTTGCAGAGTGCGGTCGAGCTGCTTCAGCTGTTCCTTGAGCTCCAGCGACAGCAGGCGCTTCACGCCCTCGCGCTGGGACTCGTCGGCACGGTCGCGGGTGTCGAAGAGGCGGATGGCGACGGTCAGGTCGTCGGGGTTTTTCTTGTCGTCGTGACCCTCTCCCCGGCCCTCTCCCAGGGGAGAGGGAGATTCCTTTCCCCCTCCCTTGGGAGAGGGAGATTCCTTTCCGCCTCCCTTGGGAGGGGGCGGGGGGAGGGTCAACGCCGGATACCCCGTCATCGTCTGGTTGCCGCGCTTGAACGTCACCTGCTCCGGCAGCTCGCCGAAGTCCCACGAACGAATCCCCTCGCGCTCCATGCCGGGCTGCGCCTTGGCGAGTGTCAGGCTCGCGGCCTCGCCGAGACGCTTCCTCAGCGCCTCGAGGTCGCGCCCCATGGCGAGCTCGCGCTTCGCCTCGTCCACGATCCGCAGATTCATCATGAGGTGCGCCGGGGGCTCGTCCCTGGACCAGATGTCCGCATCGAGCCGGTCGCCCATCGCGCGGCCGGCATAGGCGAGCACGGCGTCCTTCACCAGGCGCTCGCCCGGCTTCGCCCGCTCGAGGAACCTGGTGGTGTGCTCGGGCACCGGCACCAGCTGCGAGCGGATGCGCTTGGGCAGCGCCTTGATCAACCAGCCCACCTTCTCGCGGATCATCCCCGGCACCAGCCAGTCGAGCGTCGCGTCGTCCACCTGGTTCAAGAGCGCCAGGGGGACGTTGATGGTGACACCGTCCATCGGGTGGCCCGGCTCGAAGCGATACGCGAGTGGGAACACCGCGTCGCCGATGCGCAGCTGCTTGGGGAAGAGCTCCTCGGTCACCGACTCCGCGCCATGGCGCATCAGGTCGGAGCGCGAGAGGAACAGCAGCCGGGCGTCGCGTTGGGCGGCGTGGCGATACCAGGAGTCGAAGGAGCGCGCATCGCGCACTTCCTCCGGGATGCGCGCGGCATAGAACTCCACCAGCGCGCGATCCTCCACCAGCACGTCGGGCCGGCGGGCGCGGTGCTCGAGGTCCTCGATCTCGCCGATCAGCTTGCGGTTGTGGGCCCAGAACGGCTGGCTGGTCTCGAACTCGCCCGCGACCAAACCGCCCTCGATGAAGATCTCGCGCGCGCGGATGGGATCGATGGGCCCGTAGCTCACCTTGCGCCGCGCCACCAGCACAAGCCCGTTCAGCGACACGTTCTCGTAGGCCACCACCTCGCCGCGCGCGCGGTCCCAGTGGGGCTCGAGGTGCACGCGGTCCACCAGATGGGCGGCGGCCTTCTCGATCCAGTCGGGCTCGACGCGCGCCACGTTCCTCGCGTAGATGCGCGTGGTCTCCTGCAGCTCGCCCGCCATGATCCACTTCGGGCGGTTCTTCCTGAGGCCCGAGCCGGGCCAGATGTGGAACTGCAGCCCGCGCGCGCCGTGGTAGTGGTCGCCGTCGAGCGCCTTCATGCCGACGTTGCCGAGGAGCCCCGTGAGGAGCGCCCGGTGGACCTGCTCGTAGGTGGCGGGGCTCGCGTTGTCGCGGACCTTGAGCTCGGAAGCCATCTCGCGCAGCTGGCCCGCCAGGTCGCGCCATTCGCGCATCCGCACGTACGACAGGAAGTGCTCGCGGCACACCTCGTAGAGCTTGCGCGTGGACTTCCTGTGGACGAACTCCGCGTCGAAGAACTTCCAGAGGTTCATCAGCTGGTTGAAGTCGCTCGCGTCGTCGCGGAACTCCTCGTGGGCGCGGTCGCTCTGCTCCCGCAGTGCCTGGGGGCGATCGCGCGGATCCTGGATCGACTGCGCGGCGGCCAGGATCACCATCTCGGCGCCGCAGTGGAACTCGCGCGCCGCCACCAGCATGCGGCCGATGCGCGGGTCCACAGGGAGGCGCGCGAGCTCGCGGCCCATCTCGGTCAACTTGCGCTCCGGGTCGATCGCGCCCAGCTCGAAGAGCAGCCGATAGCCGTCCTCGACCTGCCGCGGGGTCGGCGGCTCGATGAACGGGAATTCAGCGATCGGGCCGAGGTCGAGGGCCGCCATGCGCAGGATCACCGAGGCGAGCGAAGTGCGCAGGATCTCCGGGGTGGTGAACTCGGGCCTGTCGTTGAACTCCGCCTCGTCGTAGAGCCGGATCGCGATGCCGCTCGCCACGCGCCCGCAGCGGCCCGCGCGCTGCCGCGCCGCCGCCTGGGAGATGGGCTCGATGCGAAGCTGGTCGATCTTCTGCCGCGGCGAGTAACGCTTGATGCGCGCGAGGCCCGTGTCGATGACGTAATGGATTCCCGGCACCGTGAGCGAGGTCTCGGCCACGTTGGTGGCGAGCACGATGCGGCGGTGGGGGCCGCGCTCGAACACGCGGTCCTGCTCTTCGGCCGACAGGCGCGAGAAGAGCGGCAGGATCTCGGTGTTCTTCGGATGGTGTTTCCTGAGCGCCTCCGCCGCCTCGCGGATCTCGCGCTCGCCGGGCAGGAATACCAGCACGTCGCCCACGCGGCTGTCGCGCGCGATCTCGTCGACCGCCTTGGCGATCGCCTCGTTCATGTCGACCGGCTCGTCGTCCTTTTCCTGGACCTCGAAGAACTCGGGCCGGTAGCGCACCTCCACCGGATAGGTACGACCCGACACCTCGATCACCGGGGCGCCATCGAAGAATTCCGAGAAGCGCTGGGTGTCGATGGTGGCGGAGGTGACGATCACCTTGAGCTCCGGGCGCTGCTTTACCAGGCGCTTCAGGTACCCGAGCAGGAAGTCGACGTTGAGGCTCCTCTCGTGGGCCTCGTCGATGATGATCGTGTCGTAGGCGCGCAGCTCGCGGTCCGAGTGGGTCTCGGCGAGCAGGATGCCGTCGGTCATCACCTTGATCGCGGTCTCGGGCCGGGTCTCGTCCTGGAACCGGATCTTGTGGCCGACGAAGCCCTTCGGGGACCCGGGAAGCTCCTGGGCGAGGCGCTGGGAGAGCTTGCGCGCGGCGATGCGGCGCGGCTGGGTGCAGCCGATCAGCCCCGCGGCGCCACGGCCGAGGGCGACACAGATCTTGGGGATCTGCGTGGTCTTGCCCGATCCGGTCTCGCCGCACACGATGGTGACCGGATGCTTCGCGATCAGCGCGGCGATCGCCTCGCGGTACTGGGCGATCGGCAGGTCCTCGGGGAATTCCGGCCGCGGCAGGCGGGCGAGGCGCGTGGCATGACGCGATTTCGAGCGCTCCACCAGGTCAGCCAGCAGTGCCTGCTCCCGTTCGGCGGGCTTGCCCTGGGTGCCGCGGCTCGCGATGGCGGCCGCGAGCGACGCGATCCGGGGATGGTCGGAGGCGAGCGTTGCGGCGAGGAGTTCGGGAAGGGCGGGAATCATGAGGCGCGCGGGAGAGCCCCACAGCCGCCATTTTACGGGCCCGGACGACTGGTCAGGAAACGACCGCCTGGCGCGCTT
>JBBQBW010000010.1:0-15093 GCA_038318025.1 Burkholderiales bacterium
CTGCGATTCTAGCATGCCGGCACTCCCATTCCCACCTGGGACCGACCACCAATTGCATCGGATGAAGCCGGCCGGCCCAGTTTCATGGGATGCAAGTGGTGGTCTGTCCCCTAAGGTTCAACCCCCCGCGCCCGGTCGGCGTGGAAAACCGCCCGCCAGGCCGCGAAACTGCCCGCCGCGATGGCCTCGCGCATCTGCCGGGCAAGCTCGAGGTAGTAGTGCAGGTTGTGGATGGTGTTGAGCCGCGCCCCCAGGATCTCGTTGGCCCGGTGCAGGTGGTGCAGGTAGGCGCGCGAGAAGTTGCGGCAGCCATAACAGGCGCAGGTGGGGTCGAGGGGCCCGGTGTCCTCGCGGTGGCGCGCGTTCTTGATCTTCACGTCGCCGAAGCGGGTGAAGAGCCAGCCGTTCCTCGCGTTGCGGGTGGGCAAGACGCAATCGAACATGTCGAAGCCGTGGGAGACGGCGTCCACGATGTCCTCGGGCGTGCCCACCCCCATCAGGTAGCGCGGCGCGTCGGCCGGGAGCCGGGGCGTCACGTGCGCCACGATGCGGGCCATTTCTTCCTTGGGCTCGCCCACCGAGAGCCCGCCCACCGCGTAGCCGTCGAAGCCGATCCCGGCCAGGGACCCGAGGGATTCGTCACGCAGGTCCTCGTGCATCCCGCCCTGCACGATGCCGAAGAGCGCGTTGGGGTTGCCCTCGTGGGCGCGCTTCGAGCGCTCCGCCCAGCGCAGCGAGAGCCGCATCGAATCGGCCGCCTCGTCGCGGGTGGCGGGATAACCGGTGCACTCGTCGAAGATCATCACGATGTCGGAGTCCAGCACCCGCTGGATCGCCATCGACTCCTCCGGGGTGAGGAACATCCGGTCGCCGTTGATCGGTGACTGGAAAGCGACCCCTTCCTCCGAGAGCTTGCGCAACGCTCCCAGGCTGAACACCTGGAATCCGCCCGAGTCGGTGAGGATCGGCCGGTCCCAGCCCATGAACCCGTGGAGGCCCCCGTGCTTGCGGATCACGTCCAGCCCGGGGCGCAGCCACAGGTGGAAGGTGTTGCCGAGGACCAGCTGCGCGCCGACCTCCTTCAGCTCCACCGGGCTCATCGCCTTCACGGTGCCGTAGGTGCCCACCGGCATGAAGGCCGGCGTCTCGAGCTTGCCGCGGGCGAGCTCGAGGGTGGTGCGGCGGGCGGCGCCGTCGGTGGCGTGGAGGGTGAACTTCAAGATGACCCTCCCGCCCTTCCCTCCCACTCCGAGACCGCAGCCCGAGGGAGGGGGAAAGAAATCGCCCTCCCCCCGGGGGGAGGGCCGGGGAGAGGGTCCTTCATTTCCAATGCGGCGGGAACGTCTTGTCGAAATACGGCAGCGCCTCGATGCGCCTGGCCCACTCTGCGAGCGGCGCCGGGATCAGCTCGCTGAGCTTCGACTCGGGCTTGCGGAAGTTGACGCGCTTCACGTAGCCGACCTCGGGATAGAGCATGAAGTCGGCCGCGGTGGGCTCGTCGCCGGCGAGGTACGCACCCTGCAGCTCGCCCGCGAACCAGGCCAGCTCACGCTGCAGCGCCTCGCGCGCCTTGGCGATCTTGTCCAGGTCAGGCGCCGCGCCGCCCTTCCAGAAGTATTCGTCGACGATGGGGTCGACGCCCTCCTGGCGCACGTAGGCCTGGGCCTCGGCCACGAGGCGCCGGATGCGGGCGCGGCCCCGCACGTCGCCCGGGTAGAGCGCCTTGCCGGACTTGAATCGCTCGTCGAGGTACTCGAGGATCGCCGTCGACTCCCACAGCGCGAATCCGTCGTCCACGATCGTCGGCACCTGGTGGCGCGCGTTGATCGCCACAAACCCCGGCTTCGCGGTGTCGCCATCGGTGAAGGAGAGCACCTTGAGGCCGTAGGGCACCTGCTTGTGCTCGAGCGCCAGCCACACGCGCCACGAAAAGGGCGAACCGTGCCCGTGATAGAAGTCGATCGCCATGGGAGTGTCTCCTTGGGAGCTCAGTGCAGGGTGAAGCCGTCGAGCGGCACGGCGCTCGGCCGGCCATCGGCAAGGTTGGCGACGATGCGCCCGGTGGCGAGCGCGAGCGTGAATCCCAGCGCGCCGTGGCCCACGTTGAGCCAGAGGTTGGAGTGCGGTGTCGCTCCCACCACCGGTGTGCCACGCGGAGTGGCGGGACGCATGCCGCACCAGGGCCGCAGCTTGCTGAAATCCGTGGCACCGGGAAAGGTCGCGCGCACCTCGTCCACCAGCTGGTCGACGCGCTCCACGTCGATCACGGCCCGACGTCCGGAGAGGTCGGCCATGCCCGCCACGCGCAGCTCGTCGCCGATGCGCGCGTAGACCACCTTGCGCTTGAAGTCGGTGACGCTGATGCGCGGCGCCGCCGCGTCGTTCGTGACCGGCAGCGTGAGGCTGTAGCCCTTGAGCGGATACACCGGCACCCTGAGGCCCAGCGGCCGCAGCAGGTAGGGCGCGTTGGTGCCGAGCGCCAGCACATAGGCGTCGGCCTCGAGCACGCCGTGGCTGGTCTCCACGCCCATGAGGCGCCGGTTCCACGGCAGCAACCGCTCCACCTCGATGCCGAAGCAGTAGCGCACCGGGTTCAGCCCCGTGGTCATGAGGCGCTTGAGCTCATTGCAGAACTTGTAGGTGTCGCCCACGTCCTCGCTCGGCGTGTGGATGGCGCCCGCGATGCGTGGGGCCATCGAGGCAAGCGCGGGCTCCAGCGCCACCGTGGCCGCGGTATCGAGCGCCTCCTGCTCGGCACCGAGCTTGCGCTGGTACTCCATCAGCCGCCGCGCCGACTCGAACGATTCACTCTGGGTGTGGACCACGAGCTTGCCGTTCTGGACGTAGTCGAAGTCGATCCGGTCGCTGCGCACCAGCTCGTGCATCAGGTCGCGGCTGTAGAAGGCGAGGCGCAGCAGGCGCTCGGTGGTGAGGTCGGCGGTGGCCTGATTGCACGCCGCGAGGAACTCGAGGCACCAGCGCCACTGGTCGGGGTCGATGGCCGGGCGGAAGCGCAGGGGTGAGTCGCGGCGCAGCAGCCACGGCGGGATCTTGGGAATCACCGACGGGCTCGCGAGCGGCGCCACGTAGCTGTAGGAGAGCTGGCCGCCGTTGGCGAAGCTGGTCTCGAGGGCCACGCCCTCGTTGCGGTCGACGACGGTCACGTCGTGGCCGTCGCGCCACAGATACCAGGCGCTCGCCACGCCGGCCACACCAGCTCCGAGGATCAGGACTTTCATGAGGCTGGCGAGGTTATCACGCGCGGTGGCGAGTGATGCAGGCGGTAAACCTGGGGATGGGGATGAATGGGATGAAGAGGATGAATGGGATCGGGAACAAGTGTAGGTAGAGGTGCGTCACCGAGACATTTCCGACGGCATCCCCAATTGCCTTTATCCCATTCATCTCCTTCATCCCCATCCCCGCCCTAATGCGAAGGGCCGCCCTTGGGCGGCCCTTCGTCAGGCAACAGCGCTCATCACAACAGCGGCACGATCAGCAGCGCCACGATGTTGATGATCTTGATCAGCGGATTCACCGCCGGTCCCGCGGTGTCCTTGTAGGGATCACCCACCGTGTCGCCGGTGACCGCGGCCTTGTGGGCATCGCTGCCCTTGCCGCCGTGGTGGCCATCCTCGATGTACTTCTTGGCGTTGTCCCACGCGCCGCCGCCGGTGCACATGGAGATCGCGACGAAAAGCCCGGTCACGATCGTGCCCATCAGCATGCCCCCCAGGGCCTGCACGCCGGCATCGCGGCCCATCGCCCAGCCCACGACCAGCGCCACGGCGATCGGCGAGAGCACCGGCAGCAGGCTCGGGATCATCATCTCCTTGATGGCGCCCTTGGTGAGCATGTCCACCGCGCGCGAGTAGTCGGGCTTGGCGGTGCCTTCCATGATCCCCGGGATCTCGCGGAACTGGCGGCGCACTTCCTCCACCACCGAGCCGGCGCAGCGTCCCACCGCCTCCATCGCCATGGCGCCGAAGAGGTAGGGGATGAGGCCGCCGATGAAGAGGCCGATGATCACCGCCGGGTTGGAGAGGTCGAACGTGATGTGGCGCCCGGCTTCCTCCAGCTTGTGGGTGTAGACGGCGAAGAGCACCAGGGCGGCGAGGCCGGCGGAGCCGATCGCGTAGCCCTTGGTGACGGCCTTCGTCGTGTTACCCACCGCGTCCAGCGGATCCGTCACATTGCGCACTTCCTTCGGCAGCTCCGCCATCTCGGCGATGCCGCCCGCGTTGTCGGTGATCGGGCCGTAGGCGTCGAGCGCCACGATGATCCCCGCCATCGACAGCATCGAGGTGGCCGCGATCGCGATGCCGAAGAGGCCCGCCAGCGTGTAGGCCGCCCAGATCGCCGCGCAGACCGAGAGCACCGGCCACGCGGTGGAGCGCATCGAGACGCCGATGCCCGCGATGATGTTGGTGGCGTGCCCCTTGGTGGAGGCTTCCGCCACGTGCTTCACCGGCGGGAAGTCGGTGCCGGTGTAGTACTCGGTGATCCACACCATCAGCGCGGTGAGGACCAGGCCCACGACACAACACCCCCAGAGCTTCCAGATGCCCATGGGATCGCCGCCGACGGCATCGCTCATCATCCACTTGGTGACGAAATAGAACGCGATGAGCGAGAGGATGCCCGCCACGGCCAGGCCGCGGTAGAGCGCGTTCATGATCTTGCCGCCCTCGGCCGTCTTCACGAAGAAACAGCCGATGATCGAGGCGATGATCGAGACGGCGCCCAGCACCAGGGGGTAGGTGACCGCGTTGCCGACGATGGTCGGGCTGGGCATCAGGAGCGAGGCCAGCACCATGGTCGCGATGATCGTGACCGCGTAGGTCTCGAAGAGGTCCGCGGCCATGCCGGCGCAATCGCCCACGTTGTCGCCCACGTTGTCGGCGATCACCGCGGGGTTGCGGGGATCGTCCTCGGGAATGCCCGCTTCCACCTTGCCAACCAGGTCCGCGCCCACGTCGGCGCCCTTGGTGAAGATGCCGCCGCCCAGTCGCGCGAAGATCGAGATCAGCGAAGAACCGAAGGCGAGGTCGATCAGCGGCTTCACCACGTCGCTCATGCGCTCGCCGTGGACCCCGGAGCCGTACAGGAACATGAAGAACCCGGCCACCGAGATGAGGCCCAGGCCCACCACCAGCAGGCCGGTGATGGCGCCGCCCTTGAAGGCGATGTCCAGCGCCGGGCCGATGCCGCGACGCGCGGCTTCCGCCGTGCGCACGTTGGCGCGGACCGACACGTTCATGCCGATGTAGCCCGCCGCTCCCGAGGCGATGGCGCCGATGGCGAAACCCGCGGCGGTGATCCACCCCAGGCCGGGCACCAGGCCGATCACGAGGAACAGCACCGCTCCCACGATGCCGATGGTGGCGTACTGGCGGTTCAAGTACGCCTTGGCGCCGGTCTGGATGGCGGCGGCGATCTCGCGCATGCGGTCGTTGCCGTCCGGCTGGCGAAGGATCCACATCGCCGTGAAGCCGCCGTACAGCAGGGCGATGACCCCGCAGACGAGCGAAATTAGGATTGCCTGGTTCACCATCTTGCTTCTCCCTGTTTTATTGAGTGCGGGTGCTGCGTTGTGTCACGGCGCTCGCGCCGCGGTTTTCTTGCGCACGGCCACGTTCTTCAGCCGCACGTACTTGGGTAATCCGTTCTCGAAGGGCGGGTACGCCTCACCGGCGATCAGCGGCGAGAGGTAGTTGCGGCACTTGGCGGTGATGTGGAAGCCGTCGGCGGTGATGTAGTCGCGCGGCATCTTCTTCTCGACGTTGGCGACGTCCGAGAGCTTCGCCACGCCGACTTTCCAGCGGTAGGGCTTGCTCGACTGGCGCACGATGGTGGGCATGACGCTGTTCATGCCGGCCACCGCGTACTCGACCGCGGCCTTCCCCACCGCGTAGGACTGCTCGAGGTCGGTCTTCGAGGCGATGTGGCGGGCGGCGCGCTGCAGGTAGTCGGCGACCGCCCAGTGCTGCTTGTAGCCCAGGCGCGCCTTGACGAGCCCCGCGAGCATCGGCGCCACACCGCCCAGCTGCGCATGGCCGAAGGCGTCCTTCAGGCCCGATTCCGACAGGAACTTCCCCGCGGCATCCTGCAGGCCCTCGGAGGCGCCCACGGCGCAGAAACCGTACCGCTTCACCATCGCCTCGACGCGCTCGAGGAACGCTTCCTCCTCCCATGGGATCTCGGGGAACAGCAGGATGTGCGGCGCCTGTCCGGCCTTCGCCTGGGCAAGTCCCGTGGCCGCGGTGATCCAACCGGCGTGGCGGCCCATCACCTCCAGGATGAACACCTTGGTCGAGGTCTTGGCCATCGACTCCACGTCGAGCCCCGCCTCGCGCATGCTGGTGGCGACGTACTTGGCGACGGAACCGAAGCCCGGGCAGGTGTCGGTGATCGGCAGGTCGTTGTCCACGGTCTTCGGCACGTGGACCGCGATGATCGGATACCCCAGGGTCTCGCTGATCTGCGACACCTTGAGGCAGGTGTCGGCCGAGTCGTTGCCGCCGTTGTAGAAGAAGTAGCCGATGTCGTGGGCCTTGAACACTTCCACCAGGCGCTCGTATTCGTGGCCGCCCTTCTCCACGCCCTTCAGCTTGTAGCGCGCGCTGCCGAAGGCGCCGCCGGGGGTGTTCTTCAGCTGCGCGATGTTCGCCGCCGGCTCCTTGCTGGTGTCGATCAGGTCCTCTTCGAGCGCGCCAAGGATGCCGTTGCGGCCCGCGTAGACCTTGCCGATGTGTTTCCGGTGCTTGCGCGCGGTCTCGATCACGCCGGCGGCGCTGGCGTTGATCACCGCGGTGACCCCACCGGACTGCGCATAGAACGCATTGCGTGGCATGTCAGACGCCCCTTTCAACACAGAGAACGCGAAGGAGGACCGAGGTGCACAGAGGAAAATGCAACGGACCGACGTACCATTCAACGCAGCCACGAACAACTTGCATCTGTTCCTCCGTGAACCTCTGTGGGCCTCTGTGTCCGCTGTGGCGCCGTTACGGCCCGCCTACCCCAAAGCCTGGAATATGCGATCCCGCACTTCCTCGACCTTCCCCAGCCCGTCGATGCGGTGGCACTGCGGCGCTTCCACGTCGCCCGAGTTCGCCCACTTCGAGTAGTACGACACCAGCGGCTCGGTCTGCTCGTGGTACACCCCGAGGCGCTTGCGAACCGTCGCCTCCTCGTCGTCCTTGCGCTGGGTGAGCGCCTCCCCGGTCACGTCGTCCTTGCCCGCGGCCGTCGGCGGGTTGAACTTCACGTGGTAGGTGCGCCCCGAAGGCGTGTGCGACCAGCGACCCGACATGCGCTCCACGATCACCGCATCGTCCGCGACGAGCTCGACCACGTGCTCGAGCGGGACACGCGCGGCCTTCATGGCATCGGCCTGGCGGATGGTGCGGGGGAAGCCGTCGAAGAGGAATCCGTTGGCGCAATCGGGGAAGGTGATCCGATCCTTCACCAGCGCGATCACGATGTCGTCGGATACGAGGTCGCCGCGGTCCATCACCGCCTTGGCCGCGAGGCCGACCGGCGTGCCGGCCTTCACCGCCGCGCGCAGCATGTCGCCCGTGGAGATCTGCGGGATGCCGTAGCGCTGCGTGATGAATCCCGCCTGGGTGCCCTTACCAGCCCCCGGCCCCCCCAGCAATATCAGGCGCATTACGACCCCTCCGAGGGCTTCTTGTGTCAGCGGGCGATTATAGCCGTGCGAGCCTGGACCGCACCCGATCCAGGTCGGTCTGGGTATCCACTCCAGCCTCAAGCGCTCCCTCCCACCGCACCACGGCGATGCGGTGCCCGTGGCCCAGGGCGCGAAGCTGCTCCAGCGCCTCGAAGCGCTCCGGCGCCGTGGGGGTGAGCGAGGCGTACTGCCGCAGGTAAGCCACGCGATAGGCGTAGATGCCGATGTGGCGCAGCGCCGCAAGCCCCTCGGGCAACGCCTCGCACCCGGCGGCGAAGGCGTCGCGGGCATAGGGGATCGGCGCCCGGGAAAAATAATGCGCGCACCCGTCCTCGCCCACGACGACCTTCACGACGTTCGGATCGAAGAACTGCGCCGCGTCCCGGATTGGGTGCGCCGCCGTGGCTATCGATGCCTCGGGCCGCGCCGCGAGCTCGGCGGCGACCGCGCGCACCAGCGCCGGGTCGATGAGCGGCTCGTCGCCCTGAACGTTCACCACGATCTCGTCGGCGCCGAGGCCCAGCAGGCCCACCGCCTCGGCCAGCCGGTCGGTGCCGGTCTCGTGCGCCTGCGAGGTGAGGCAGGCCTGGTAGCCCAGCGCCGTCACCGCGCGCTCGATGTCCGCGTGGTCGGTGGCGATCACCACCGCCTGGGCGCCGCTCGCCCGCGCTCGCTCCGCCACCCACGCCACCAGGGGCTTGCCGCCGATGTCGGCGAGCATCTTCCCAGGCAGGCGCGTCGAGCGCATGCGCGCCGGGATCAGCACCTTGAAGGCGGGCCGCTCCACAACTGCCCCGCTAAGCTTCTTCGTCGGGCCTGAGGGTGCGGGCCTCGTCCTCGAGCATCACCGGGATGTCGTCGCGCACCGGGAAGGCGAGGCGGTCGGCCTTGCACACCAGCTCGCGCGAATCGCGGCGCCAGTCGAGCGGACCCTTGCAGATCGGGCACACCAGGATTTCAACCAGCTTGGGGTCCATCGCCTCTCCGTGGGCGCTCGAGGCGCTCGAGCAGGAACTCTTCGAACTCCGGGGGAAGGATCGCGTCCACGCGCAGGAACCACATCCGCGCGTCGGCGAATGCCGCGCATTTTACGGCATCCTTCTCGGTCATCACGATCACCTCCATTCCGGGCAGCTTAAGGTCCTGGGCCTGGTAGAGGTAATGGTCGGGAAAGGCACGGTTGCGCGCCACGATGCCCAGGCGGGCGAGGTGCTCGAAAAAGCGGTCCGGGTTGCCGATGCCGGCGAGCGCCGCGATGCTGCGTCCGCGCGCCGCGAGCGCGAATTCCGCCGGGGCCAGCTGCTCCACCGAGGTGAGGGAGACGAAGCGCTCGTTGGCGAGCCGCATCGCGAAGCGCCGCGGGCCCAGGGACTCGTCGGTGGCGCCGCCATTCATCACCACCGCGTCCACGGTGGCGAGGCGCGCGACGGTCTCGCGCAGGGGACCCGAAGGCAGCAGCAGCCGGTTGCCGAAGCGCCGCTCGCCGTCGACCACCGCGATCTCGAGGTCGCGCCCGAGCGCGTAGTGCTGCAGGCCGTCGTCGCTCACGATCACGTCTGTCTCGGGGTGGGCCTCCAGCAGCGCGCGGGCGGCCGCGGGGCGATCCGGGGAGATGTAAACAGGTACCCGGGAGCGTCGGGCGATCAGCACCGGCTCGTCGCCGAAATGCTCGGGCGTGGCCACGTCAGGATAGACCCGCACCACCCCGCGCGGGTCCTGCTCGCGGGAGGGAACGCGGCCGTAGCCACGCGCGACCACGCCGGGATTGAAGCCGTTCCTCTGCAGGATCTCCAGCACCTCCAGCGCGAGCGGCGTCTTGCCCGAGCCGCCGACGGTGATGTTGCCCACCACGATCACCGGCACCTTCGCGATCCAGGTGCGCAGGATGCCGGCCTTGTAGAGCAGGCGCCGCGCCCAGGCAGCGGTGGCGAACACGAGGGTGAAGGGCAGCAGCACCAGCGCCCCGCCGCCCAGGCGCTGCCATTCGCGCTCCAGCCACGCGCCCATGGCCTAGCGACGCTGCGTCGTGAACGAGATCTGGTTGTAGCCCGCGAGGCGCGCGCTTTCCATCACGTTGATCACCGACTGGTGCGTGGCTGCGGCATCGGCGCTGATGGCGATCACCGGCTCCTTGGCGCCCTTGGCGGCCTCGCGCAGCGCGTTGGCGAAGCTCTGGGTGCTGCCGAACGGGGTCTGGGCGCCGTTGATGGCGTACTTGCCTCCCGAGTCGACCGCCACGCTCAGCACCGCGGGCTTGTCGGCGGCGCGGTCGGCCGCGGCCTCGGGGAGGTTGATCTGCAGCTCGGAGAAGCGGCTGTACGTGGTCGTGAGGAACAGGAAGATCAGGATGACGATCAGGATGTCGATCAGCGGGATCATGTTGATGTCGGGCTCTTCCCGCGCCCGACCGCGGCGGAAGTTCATGCCCGCCGCTCGCCGTGCACGATCTCGATCAGCTTGATCGCCTGGCTCTCCATCTCGATCACCAGGACGTCCACGCGGTTGCGGAAGTGGCGGTAGAAGATCACCGCCGGGATGGCCACGGCGATGCCGAAGAGGGTGTTGTAGAGCGCCACCGAGATGCCATGGGCGAGCGCCGCCGGGTTGCCCGCGCCGGTGGTGGGATTCTGCGAGCCGAAGATCTCGATCATGCCGACGATGGTGCCGAAGAGCCCCAGGAGCGTGGCGATGGTGGAGATCGAGCCCAGGGTGGTCAGGAAACGCTCGAGGTCCAGGGCCACGGCACGGCCGGCATCTTCCACGGCATCCTTGAGGATCTCGCGGGGGCTGCGCTCGTTCACCAGCGCGGCGGCGAAGATGCGCCCGATCAGGGGGCCCTTCTGCAGGCGGTTCACCAGCTCCTGGGTCACCCCCTTCTGGCGGTACTCCTGGATGGTGGCGGGCAGCACGTCGCGAGGGGCGACCAGCGAGGTACGCAGGGAGTAGAAGCGCTCGCCGATGATGGCGAGGGCGACGACCGAGGTGATGATGATGAGCCAGATCGGCCAGCCGGCCGCTTCGATGATCGACAGCACTTGCGGAATGCTCCTGACGTGAAATCCGCACGAACTTTAGCCCGCGGTCATTGATTCCACAAGCGCTGGTGCACGCCGGCCTTCCAAAACACAATCGCGGAGCGGAACTGCTTGAAGGAAAAGCCACTTTTTTGGGAGGTGTGCGCCTACTCCCCTTTCGCCAGGAAGGGGCCCCGGACCAAGAGCGGCAAGAGTCTTTTGTAGGCCGATTGGAAGTGTGGTAGCGGCGCCTTGGAAGTGTGGTGAATCATCCACAGAGCCTGTGGATAACCCTGTGGACGGCTTCCCGCGACCCTCGCCAAGTGACGTATGCGAAAGGCTTTTCTTTCCTTCGCTCATTTTTTGAGCGAACCTTGAATACGCATTAGAATCAACTACTTGAGAAATTTCTCCCTCTGTCAAGCATTCGATTACAGCAGCAAGACGGAGCGCCAGAGGTTGTCCTACAGAGCGGTGGATAGGCAGATCTTCCGGTTACCCCGAGGAAAAGGGGCCCTACGAATCATTTCCGCTTGTCCTACGTGGGAACATCCGTTTGTCCTACGTCGCATTTCCGGCCATTTACCTACCATCCTCCCTCCCCCATGGCGAGCCTCTTTCCCGACCCCGTAGTCACCGTCACCGAGCTGAACCGCCAGGTGCGCGCCCTGCTGGAGAACCGCTTCGACACGCTGTGGGTGGCGGGAGAGCTGTCCAACGTGAAGCTGGCCTCCTCCGGGCACTGGTATTTCTGCCTGAAGGACGCCAGCGCCTCGATCGACTGCGCCATGTTCCGCACCCGCGCCCAGTTCCTGGATTTCCGTCCCGAGGGCGGCCAGCAGGTGGAAGTCCGCGCCCGGGTCACCCTCTACGAGCCTCGCGGCAGCTACCAGTTGGTGGTCGAGGAGATCCGCAAGGCCGGGCTCGGCGCCCTGTTTGAGGCGTTCGAGAAGCTGAAAGCGCGGCTCGCCGCCGAGGGCCTGTTCGAGGCCGGGCGCAAGCGTTCGCTGCCGCGCTTTCCGCGCGCGATCGGGATCGTGACCTCCCCGGGGGCGGCGGCACTGCGCGATGTGCTCACCACCTTGCGACGCCGCGCGCCGATGGTTCCGGTGATCCTGTACCCGGCACAGGTGCAGGGCGAAGCCGCCGCCGCGCAGATCGCGCGCGCCGTGGCACTCGCCAACCGGAGGTCGGAGTGCGACGTACTCGTCGTCTGCCGCGGCGGTGGGAGCCTCGAGGACCTGTGGCCGTTCAACGAGGAAGTGGTGGCGCGCGCCATTGTCGCGAGCGTGATCCCGGTGGTGAGCGGCGTGGGCCACGAGACCGATTTCTCCATCGCCGACTTCGTGGCGGACCTGCGTGCCCCCACGCCCACCGCGGCAGCCGTGGCGGCGAGCCCCGATCGCCAGGCGCTGGTGGACGAGGTGGTCGCGTACCGGCGCCGCCTCGGCCGTGACCTCGCACGCATCGTGGAGCGCCTGGCGCAGCGGCTCGACCAGGCGGCGCGGCGGCTGCTCACCCCGTCGGAGCGGCTGGCGCGCGACGGCGAGCGCGTGGCCCTCGCCCGCCGCCGCCTCGCCATCGCGATGCAGGGGATGCAGGCCCGGCGCGGGCTCGCATTGGCGGCCGCGGCACCGCGGCTCGCGCGGTCACTGCCGGACATCGCGCGCGAGCGGCGCGAGGTGCGGCGGCTGGGCGAGCGCCTCGCGGCCCTGGCCTCGCGCGGCATCGCCGATCGCGATCGCCACATCGCGGCATTGGGCGCTTCCCTTTCCCACCTCGATCCCACCCAGGTGCTCGGCCGCGGCTACAGCATCGTGCGCGGCCCCGAGGGCCACGTGATCGCCTCCAGCGCGGGCCTCGCCGCGGGGGACACGCTCGAGATCACCTTCGCCGAGGGAAACGCCGCGGCGACGGTGCGCGATTCACGCCCCGGGAGCCGGTAGCGGTATATTGGTCGTTCGTTTCGATCTTCCGGAGAATGGAGAATGGCCAAGAAAAGCAAGGACCACACGCCCGCCGTCTACAAAGTCATCGAAATCGTGGGCACCAGCAGCGAGTCCTGGGCCGACGCCGCGAGGAACGGCGTGAGCGCCGCCTCGAAGAGCCTGCGCGACCTGCGCGTGGCTGAAGTCGACAAGCTGGACGTGAAGATCGAGGGCGGCAAGCTCATCTTCCGCGCCAAGATGAAGGTGAGCTTCAAGTACCACGGGGAAGACTGAGGAACTCGCCGACCCGCCCCGACACCGCTGCCGCGAGGTCGGGGCGCAGGCAGTCGTAGCGCTCCAGGGCATCCATGGAGCGCATCCACGTGAGCTGGCGCTTGGCGAGTTGCCGGGTCGCGGCGATGCCGCGATCGGCAAGCGTCGCCTCCGGCTCGCTGCCTTCGAGCGTGTCCCAGGCCTGCCGGTATCCCACCGTGCGCATGGCGGGCAGCGTGGCCTCCAGCCGGTAGTGCGCGCGCAGCCGCCGCAATTCATCCACCAGCCCCGCTTCCAGCATCTCGTGGAAGCGCGTCGCAATGCGCTGGTGCAGAACCGAGCGGTCTGCGGGCTCGAGGGCGATCGCGAGCGCCTCGAACGGCAGCGGCGTGACATCGGTGTGCGCGTGCCAGTCCGCTAGCGGACGCCCGCTTACCTGGTGCACTTCGAGCGCGCGCTGGATGCGCTGCGAGTCCCGCGGATCGATGCGCGCGGCGCTAGCGGGATCGACCTCGGCCAGCTCGCGATGCAGTGCGGGCCAGCCGCGAGCCTTGCCCCGCGCTTCGAGCCGTGCGCGCACTTCGGGGTTGGCGACCGGCATGTCGGCGATGCCCCGGGTGAGCGCGCGGTAGTAGAGCATCGTGCCGCCCGCCAGCACCGGCACGCGCCCGCGCCCCTGGATCTCGGCTACCAGGCGCAACGCATCGGCGCGAAAGCGGCCCGCGGAGTAGGCGCCGATGGGCTCCTCGATGTCGACCAGGTGGTGCGGGATGCGCTCGCGCGCGGCGGCACCGGGCTTCGCGGTGCCGACATCGAGCCCGCGATAGACCTGCGCGGAATCGACGCTCACCACCTCGATCGGGAAACGTGTCGCGAGCTCGAGCGTGACCGCGGTCTTGCCGCTCGCGGTGGGCCCGAGGAGGAGGACCGCCTTCACCGCCCCCGCATGAAGAGCCGATCGAGGTCGGCCATGGCGAACTGGTGCCAGGTGGGGCGGCCGTGGTTGCAGCTGCCGGCGCGCTCGGTCGCCTCCATCTGCCGCAGCAGCCCGTTCATCTCCGGCAGCGTGAGGTGGCGGTTGGCGCGCACCGCGGCATGGCAGGCCATGGTGGAGAGCAACTCGTTCCTGCGCTCGACCAGCACCCTCGAGGCGCCGAAGTCGCGCATCTCCGAGAGCACGGAGCGCAGCAGCCCGGCGGCGTCGAGGTCGGCGAGCAGCGCCGGCACCGCGCGGATCACGATCTCCCGCGGGCTCGAGGGCGCGGCATCGAAGCCCAGGCTCTCCAGCGTCGCGCGCCCCGCTTGCGCCTGATCGAGTTCCTCCGGCGTCGCGGTCATCGGGATCGGCACCAACAGCGGCTGCGAGGGCAATACCGCGGTATCCAGCGCCTCCTTGAGCCCCTCATAGACGATGCGCTCGTGGGCCGCGTGCATGTCCACCAGCACCAGGCCCGCGGCATTCTGCGCCAGCACGTACACGCCGTGAAGCTGCCCGAGCGCGTAGCCGAGGAGCGGCGACTCCCGCGGCGCCTCGGCCGCCAGTGCCCGCCGCTCGTCCGCCACCGCCGACTCGAACAGCGCCGCATAGCCCGCGGCCGGCTGCGCCATCGCGAACGACCCCTGCCCGAAACCGGCGCCAGCCTCCAGTTTCGGCCGCCATGGAACGAAACCGGAGCCTGACCCCGGTTTCGGACCGATGCCGGAAACCGGTTCTGACCCCAATTTCCCGGCGAGGGCGCGGGAGAGCCCGTGGAAGACGAACTGGTGCAACGCGCCGGAGTCGCGGAATCGCACCTCGCTCTTGGTGGGATGGACGTTCACGTCGACCAGCGCGGGATCGATGTCGATGAAGAGCACATAGGCGGGATGCCGGTCGTGGTGCATCACGTCGGCATAGGCCTCGCGGATGGCGTGAGCCGCGACCTTGTCGCGCACGAAGCGGCCATTCACGAACAGGTACTGCGAATCGCGGTTGGCGCGCGTGAAGCCGGGAGCCGCGGCAAGGCCGAGGAGCGCCACGCGCGAGCTCTCCGCGCGCACCTCCACCGCGCCCGCGGCGAAATCCTCGCCGAGCAGGCGCGCGGCTCGGGCTCGCGCATCCTCCGGGGGCATGTGCGCCGAGCGCCGCCCGTTGTGCGCGAGCGAGAACGCCACTGCCGGGCGCGACAACGCGATACGCGTGAAC
>JBBQBW010000011.1:0-14855 GCA_038318025.1 Burkholderiales bacterium
GCCAACCGGCTGGTGTCGCTGTCGCGCGGCGCCGAGGGCGACATTCCCGGAGGACGGCTCTTCGCCGTGGACCTCGCCGACACGGTAGCGCTCGAGGGTGCCTACGACCGCGTCGAGGCGCACCTCGCGGGACAGTCCTTCGACAAGGCGGTCCTGATCAACAACGCCGGCGTGGTCGCGCCCGTGGGGCCCATCGACCAGGTGGATGCGGCGCTCCTCGAGCGCAACCTCGCGGTGAATCTGGTGGCGCCGCTGCTGCTGATGCGCCGCTTCCTGCGCGCGACCGGCGCAGTGGCGGTGCGGCGCATCATCAACATCTCCTCCGGCGCGGGGCGCCGGCCGATCTTCGGCTGGGGCGGCTATTGCGCGGCGAAAGCGGGGCTCGACATGGCGTCCCGCGTGGCCGCGGCCGAGGCCGAAACTCGCGGCACCGGCGTCGAGGTGGTGAGCCTTGCCCCCGGCGTGATCGACACCTCGATGCAGGGCGTGGTGCGCGGCGCGGCGGTGGAGGACTTCGTCGACGTGGAGCGCTTCCGGCAGATGAAGGCCGAGGGCGCGCTGCGCGAAGCAGCCGACGTGGCCGCGGACATCCTGCGCCTGGAACGCGAGGGCAAGCTCAAGGGCGATCCCCTCCTGGACCTGCGGTCCCTCGCCTAGGAAGCTCTTTGCGGGTTCGCGCCCGATCCAGTAGACTTTCCGCGCCCCAACCACAAAGGAGAAATCGAACAATGAAACGCATCCTGGCCCTTGCAACGACCCTGCTCTTCGCCTCCGCAACCGCGTTCGCGATGCACTGCCCGAAGGACATGAAGGAGATCGACGACGCGCTGGCGAAGAAGCCGAAGCTCACGGAAGCACAGATGAAGGACGTCACCAAGTTCCGCGCCGAGGGCGAAGCCTTCCACAAGGCCGGCAAGCACCAGGAGTCGCTCGACACCCTGGCCAAGGCGAAGAAGATCCTGGCCGTAAAGTAATCCGGCCGCGCCTTATGAAAAACGCCGCGCATGCGCGGCGTTTTTCTTTTGGTGGCTACACCGGGCGGCGCAGGAACGCGATCCAGATCGCCATGGCGGCGAACAGCAGGTACCAGGCGAGCGCCCATTCCGGGATCGACAGCCCCAGGAAGCGCCAGTCCACCGCCGAGCAGCTGCCCGAGCCGGCGAAGATCTTCGGCAGCGCCTGCACCAGCGGCAGGTTGCTCACCAGGAAGTCGAGGTCGCTGCCGCAGCTCTCGACCTTGGGCGGAAAGTGCTGCACGTACGAGTGCCGGATGGAGATCCCCATGCCGATCACGGCGAGGAGCGCCACCAGCCCTCCCCAGGCCTTGAGCGCGAGGCCCCTGGGGCCATGGATCGCGGCCGCGAGCGCCGCGATGCCGAGCACGATGAACACGTAGCGCGATAGGATGCACATCGGGCAGGGGTCGAGGCCGACTTCCTCCTGCAGGTAGATGCCGAAGGCGAGGAGGGCAGCGCAGGCCACGAAGATGCCGGCGAACGCGATGCGAGGCGTGATTTTCATCTCCCGATTTTCCCACAACCGGAATTTCCCGCGTAAAGTGCGCCCGCATGAGCCTCGAACTCCCCACCCGCAAGACCCTCACGCTCGAAGCGGCCAAGTACGCGATGTCCGCGTGCGAGGCCGAAGCGCTGCGTGGCGGCTGGAAGGTCGTGATCGCCATCGTCGACGAGGGCGGCCACACGATCCTCACGCAGAAGCTCGATGGCGCGCAATGGTCGAGCTGCGACACGGCGGTGGCCAAGGCGCGGGCGGCGGTGGCCTGGAAGCGGCCCACGCGGCTGCTGGAGGAATCGGTGAACAACGGCCGCTTCGCGTTCCTGTCGATCACCCAGGGCATGGGGGTACTGCAGGGCGGGGTGCCGATCGAGCTCGCCGGGACGATCCTGGGGGCGATCGGGGTCTCCGGGGTCAAGGCTTCCGAGGACGAAATCGTCGCCTTGGCCGGCGTTCAGGCCCTCCAATCGGCACTCGCTTGAGGTAGCAATCGCTGTCGACCCCTATCCTTTGGGGGCGCAGGTCGGCAAAATGGCGTCCTCGCGCCGTTTTTCCACAGAATAAACAATGGATTTCCACTCTCTCGGACTGCTGGACACCCTCCGGATCTATCGGGAAGGCCGTGCCACGGTCCAGGATTACGTCTCCGGCCTGTCGGCCCGGGTGGCCGCGCTGGAGCCCCGCATCCAGGCCTGGGAGTGGTTCGAACCCTCGCGCGCCATGGCTGAAGCCGAGGAGCGGGCCGGCGGCATCCTCCAGGACCTGCCGCTCTTCGGGATCCCGGTCGGGGTGAAGGACATCATCACCACCCGCGGCATCCCCACCCGGATGGGCTCGCGCATCTTCGCGAGCAATGTCCCGACGACTTCGGCCTGGGTCGTGCGCCGCCTCGAGGCCCTCGGCGGCCTGGTGATGGGCAAGACGGTCACCACGGAATTCGCCTTCCGCGCTGCGGGGAAGACGAAAAACCCCTGGAATCAATCACATACTCCCGGTGGCTCCTCCTCGGGCTCGGCGGCGGCGGTGGCGGCGGGCTTCGTTCCCGTGGCCATCGGCACCCAGACCCTGGGCTCGGTGATCCGGCCGGCAGCCTTCTGCGGAGTGGTGGGTTACAAACCGAGCTATGGGGCCATCCCCCGCACCGGCATCCACCCCTTCAGCGCCACTCTGGACACGGTCGGGGTGTTCGCCCGCTCCGTGGCCGATGCCGCCTGGTTCGGCGCCTGCCTGATGGGCCCTGACGGCCGGGACGACGCCACCACCACCCGCGGTCCCCAGCGCATGCTCCACGTGCCCCTGGAGCCCCTGCCGGCCGCACCCAAGCTCGCCGTGGTGCGCACGCCCAAGTGGAACCTGGCGTCGGGTACGCAGCGCGACCATTTCGAGCAGAGCGTCGGAAAGCTGAAGGAAGCCGGCGCCGATGCGCGCGACGTGGCCTTGCCGAAGATGTTCGAGAAGGCGTGGGACAACGTGATGGCGATCATGGCCTACGACGCCGTGAAGAGCTTCCAGCTGATCGAATCGCGGCACCGCATCCGGCTCTCGCCACCGTTGATCCAGCTGCTCGACCGCGGACATCGCGTCGGCCCCGACGAATACGCCCGCGCCCGCGCGGAACGCGACCATTACCGAGCCTGGTTCGACGAGCTGATCGGCCGCTTCGACGCGATCGTGACGATTCCCGCGCCGGGCGAGGCGCCCGAGGGGCTGGGCAATACGGGTGACGCGACTTTCTGCTCGCTTTGGACGCAGACCGGAATGCCCGCGGTGAACATCCCGTCGGGGTTCGGCCCGAAGGGGTTGCCCCTGGGCATCCAGGTGGTCGGGGGTTGGCGCGACGATGAGCGAGCGCTGCGCGTGGCGGCCTGGGTCGAGGCGACGCTGGGGTTCAAGCCGGGCCTTGCTGGCGGGTAGTCGGTTGGAGGCTTTGCGCCCGGGCAGGGGCCGCAAGGCCCCGCCCGAGCTTCCTCCGTCCATGTCGACCTCCGACGCGCGGCCGCTTAGCGACCCTTCTCGCCCTGTGCAGGTTCGTATCGCGCGGCTCGAGGCTTTGCCCGGCCTGGGCCCGGGCACAAGACAAGCTCTAGTTCCCAGCGGTCTCCACCGCCACCGGTGCGAGCGCGACATCACGCGCCGCCGTCTCCTTCGCAACCCGTCTGGGTCCACAGGTGGAGATCACCAACAGGTCCAGGACGCAGTAGAAAGCCCCCGCCGCGAGGGGCGGATTCCCGGCCGTGAGACCCGTCATGGGCACGTTCGCCACCCACGTCCAGTTACCGAGCCAGGTACCCCAGATCTCCATCACCAGCGACAGCGCGAACATCGCGGCGTAGAGGCGCCGCCCGCCGGGGGACAACACCATGCAGCCGAGGAACACTGCGAAGAGGATCGGCCCCGAGGTGTCGTGGCCGCTCCATGCGAGGCTAGCCACCACCGGCAGCGCGGCGACCGGCACCCACCACTCGTAGCCGGCCGGCACGCGCGCCGCGATGCGGGTGCCGAGGTAGAAGAGCAGCACGTGCCCGGGCGGCACGAACATCGGGATGTTGAAGAGGCGGTAGTCGTAGAGCCCCCACGCGAGCGACAGGAACACCTCCCCGGCGGTGGCGAAGGCGAGGCAGGCGACCAGTGCCGGGCGTTCCTCGTGGGGGCGCCTCGCCAGGAGCGCGAAGAGCAGCGCCCACGCCACCAGGCTCATCGCGAGCTGGCCGTGGCTCCAGTGAACGTCCACCCACAGGCCCGCCGCGATGGTGAATACGATCATCGCGTTCATGCGGGCGCCCTTCGCAGCTCGAGGGGGGCCGGATCCACCGCCGCCACCTGGCCCGCCACCACGCGCGAGCCGAGGCGCGCAGTGTGGTCGGCGCCGCGCTTCTCGACCACGCATACCGAGTCGTAGAACGCGATCGAGGCGATGTCACGCGCGATGGAGGCGTCCACCGCGACGCCTTGCGGCAGGTGCGGCGCGGCGAGCTCGGCGAACTTCGCGTCGTCCTTCCAGTAGTCGTGGTGCAGGCCGTCCACCAGCAGCTTCAGGAAACCCATCGCCGAGCCGGTCGCGATGCCGCCGCCCCAGCCGCTGAAGTAGGCGCAGTGCAGGTCCTCGATGAGGTACACGCCGCCAGGCTTCACGTGGCGGAAGTAGTTGCAGAAGGCGAGGACGATGTCCGCGTTCACGTGGGAGCCGTCGTCGATGAAGACGTCGAAGGCGGGGGCACGCGCGAGGAGCGCGCGCGCGGCGGGCGCGGTGTTCACCGGCGCCACCACCACTGCGATGCGCGGGTCGTCGAAGGTGAGCGCCCCGCAGCGCGCGTCGATATCGCAGCCGGTGAGGGTGCGCGCCGCGGCGAAGTAGCGCGCCCAGATCTCCAGCGAACCCCCGTTCTGCACTCCCACCTCGACGAAATCGATGGGGCGCTCGCGCCAGGGGGCGAGGACGCGGTCGTAGACGTCGAGGTAGAGGTCCCATTTGTCCGAGACCTTGCCCGCGTGGCGGGCGTAAAGGGAGCGCAGCGTTTCCATGGCAGCCGGAACGCTAGCACACCCCCATGGGCCGTGTGGGGTAGGACAGGGCCCACCCGGGGCCGTCGCTGGGGGCTACCGCAGGTTCGGAGGTGGCCGACTGCATGAATTGCGCCGGATTCGCATAGTGGAGTCACTTCAAGGAGGTGACATGGACTATCGCAAACTTGCCGCATCACTCGCCGCTTCCCTCGCCGCCTGCGGCGCAGCGTCGACCGCGGCCATCGCCGCGCCCGCACCCGTGAGCACCGTGGCAACCATGAATTCGGCCGACGGCTCGCGCCTGGCCAACCAGTACTCGGGATGGGCGGGCAGCCGCTCCAATGCCGACGCCATCATCAGCGGACTTCGCAGCGGCTCGTCGATCACGATCGTGACGACCGGCGCCGACCGCCAGGTGAGCCTCGCCGGCTTCTCGCCGCCCGCGGCGATGAGCGAGGGGCAGATTTCCTCGGCCCTGGGCAACGCGCAGCGCTCGCTCTCGCGCCTCGGGATCCAGCGCCCGAACGCCGAGCAGATCCAGGCGGCCCTCATCGGCGGCGAAGTGATGCTGCCGAACGGGCGCACCGCGATGATCCAGGGCCCGGTTGCCGTGACCGGCATGCAGAACAACTCTGGCCAGGTCGCCTCGCGCTGATCCCGGTTCCCGCGGTTGCGGTATTGATATAGTGCGCGTTCCGCGTTGGCGGCACGTGCAAGCATGACCCAGACATTTCGCTTCGGCGTCGATCTCGGCGGCACCAAGATCGAGCTGGCCGCGCTAGGCGCGGACGGCGCGATCGCCTTGCGCCGTCGCATCGATAGCCCGGCGCGCGACTACGTTGCGATCATCGAGGCCGTCGCAACCCTGGTGGAGAGCGCGGAGCAACAGCTCGGCGCGCGCGCCACCGTGGGTGTCGCCACTCCCGGTTCGATCTCTCCCGCCACCGGCCGCGTGAAGAACGCCAATTCGACGGTCCTCAATGGCAAGCCGTTGCGCGAGGACCTCGAGCGCCGCCTTGCGCGCCCGGTGCGCATCGCCAACGACGCCGATTGCTTCGCCTGGTCGGAGGCGGTGGACGGCGCCGCGCGCGGCGCCCGCGCAGCGTTCGGCGTGATTCTCGGCACCGGCGTGGGCGGGGGCATCGTCGCCAATGGCAAGCTGCTCGCGGGCCCCAACGCCATCGCCGGCGAGTGGGGGCATAACCCCCTGCCATCCCCCGGACCCGACGACCATCCGCTGCCACTTTGTTATTGCGGCAAGCGCGGCTGCATCGAGACGTATCTCTCGGGACCGGGCATCGCCGCCGATCATGCACGGGCCACGGGCGAGTGCCGCGATGCGGCGACGATCGCGCAGCGCGCGGCGGCGGGTGACGCCAGCTGCGAGGCGAGCCTCGCGCGCTATGAGGATCGGCTGGCGCGCGCCCTGGCGGGTGTGATCAACATTCTCGATCCCGAGGTGGTGGTCCTCGGCGGCGGCCTGTCGAAGATTGCGCGCCTGTACCGCAACGTGCCTCGCCTGTGGGGCGCGCACGTGTTCTCCGACGAGGTGCGCACGCGGCTCGTGGCGCCCGTCCATGGCGATTCCAGCGGCGTGCGCGGCGCCGCGTGGCTGTGGGCGGCCGACGAGGCCCACGCAAGCGAACGAGCGCAGGTGACGCTGCGCGAGGTGCAGGAAGCGAACATCGACCGGGTCGCCGACCTGCGGGTCGCACCGCACCAGATCTACCACGTGGCGAGCGTCGGCAAGACCTTCTGGCAGGCAGGCGGGCGTCCGGAAGTGTGGGTACGGGCGATCTACGCCGGCGAGACGCCAGTGGGGCTGATCGCGGTCGTGGACCCGGCGCTGAAGGGCGCCCCCGGCCCCCACGAGCTCTACCTCGCGCGCCTGCTGGTGGACCAGCGCTACCAGGGGCGCGGCTACGGCACGGCGGCCATGGAAGAGCTCCTAGCGGGGGTGCGGGGCCGGGGCGACGTTCCTTCGATCCGGCTCTCCCACATGCCCGACAACGCGGCCGTGGGGCGCTACTACGAGCGCTTCGGCTTCCGCCACACCGGCAAGGTGGACGAGGATGGCGAGCTCGAGATGCGCCGCCCGAATCCGTAAGCGGGGATCGCGACGTACGACACAATGGAAGCCTGAAGCCTGACAACCGGAGTAGCCATGCATCGCGCCCTCGCAGCCCTCGCCGTCCTCCTTTCCTTCGCGGTCCATGCCGCGCCCACCGTGCCGCCCGGCCATGCCGTCGCCACCTTTGCTGGCGGCTGCTTCTGGTGCATGGAGCCGCCCTACGACAAGCTGCCCGGCGTCACCGCCACCATCTCCGGGTACATGGGAGGCAAGACGCCCAATCCCACCTACCAGTCGATCAGCTCCGGCACCACCGGCCATGCCGAGGTGGTGCAGGTGGTCTACGACCCGAAAAAGGTGACCTACGAGAAGCTGCTGGAGGTGTTCTGGGTGAACATCGATCCGACGGTGCGCGACCGCCAGTTCTGCGACGCGGGCACCCAGTATCGGACCGGGATCTTCTACCACGACGATGCCCAGCGGAAGGCGGCCGAAGCGTCGCGGGCGGCGCTCGAGAAATCGAAGCCGTTCAAGGAAGCGATCGTGACGCCGGTCGAGATGGCCACACAATTCACGGCGGCGGAGGATTATCACCAGGACTACTATCAGAAGCAGCCGGTGAAGTACAAGCTTTACCGCGGCGGATGCGGGCGCGATGCGCGCCTGAAGCAGCTGTGGGGCGACCGCGCGGGAGGCTGAACGGTGGAAGTGGCCACCGAAACCGGCTTCGAGCTCGCGCTCGCCATGGCGCGGTTGCGGGAGATGCCCGCCTTCCTCGAGGGCGCATTGGCGCGGATGGAGCCATCCGCCGTGATGCGTTGTCCATCCCCGGGGGCGTTCTCGCTGGGCGAGCATGCGTGCCACCTGCGCGACCTCGAGCGCGAGGGCTACCTGGTGCGGGTGCGGCGTCTCATCGCGGAGGAGCGGCCGGCGCTCGCCGGTTTCGACGGCGATGCGGTCGCCGCGGCACGGGACTATCCTTCGCAGGACGCGCGCGTCGCCGCGCGCGATTTCGCCGCCGCTCGTGGCGAGCTGCTGTCACTCCTGGCACCGCTTACCGCCTCGCACCTCGCGCTCCCGGCCACGTTCCAGGGCGAGCCGGTGACCTTCGCCGCCGTGGTGGCGATGATCGTCCAGCACGACCGCGAGCATCGCGAGGAGATCGGAGGATTGCCATGGAAATGAAGACGCTGCGCGGCTCCGGCCTCAAGGCCGCGGGCTACGACGAGAGGGATCGCAAACTGGTGGTGGAGACCACCTCGGGGACCTTCGAGTACGCGAACGTATCCCCGGAGATTTACCGGCGGCTGATGAATTCACCCACGCCGGCCAGTTACTACAAGGAAGAGATCCACGAGGAGTTCACGCCTCGGCGGGTGCGTTAAAACCTTAGGGGACAGAACCTTAGGGGACAGACCACTAAGGGACTGCGTAGCCCCTTAGTGGTCTGTCCCCTAAGGTTCTCCTAAGGTTCTCAGACGTTCTAACGCACTACTTCGCATCGCAGCGAACGATGTTCGCGAACGGCGCGCTGGGATCGACCGCCTTCTTCGGGTCGCTGCAGAAGCAGGCCTCGTTCCAGTACCAGCGACCGCTTTTGCCCTTGCGCATGATGTGCTCGCAGGTGAGGGCGCCCTGGGGACCGGCGATCTTGTGGGGGCGCATCGAGGTGGGCGGCATCGCGGGCGGCTCGTTGCCGGCGGGCTTGGGCGGCGGCTGGTCGAGCACGCTGTCGCACACCGGCATGTGCTTGCACACGCCATCGCCGTTGCACAGCCATTCCCAGGTGCAGTCGGCGGCCGCGGGCATCGCCGCCCAGGCGGCGAGGGCGGCCACGAGGATCCTGATCTTCATTTTGCTACTCCTTCCGGTTGCGTGGCGGCGGTGGTTGCCGGCGCCGACGAGATGCGCCCAGTGTCTCGCGCCGGGTCCTCGCGGGCAATGAGAAGACGCTTGCTGAATGTTACGGTTTGTCACTCCTGCGCCGGGCGCTTTCAGCGGCGCACGATGAATCGCGCGGCATCGCCACCGCAGCGACGGCGAAGCGGGCACGGACGCGAAAACGCCGGCGATGCCGGCGTTTTCGTTGCAGCAGGGACGAGGGCTAGCGATCGCGGCCCTTGCCCTTCTCCTTCTCCTTCTCCTTCTCTTCCTTGTCCTTGTCGTCCTTGTCCTTCTCCTCGCGCCCGCGGCCCTTTCCCGGGGGTTGCGGCGCCTGACCCTGCGGCGGCGCGGCGGCCGGGTTCGGCGCGACGGCCGGATTCGGCTGGGCGGCTGGGTTCGCCGGAGCGGGCGCGGGCTGCGGCTGGCCCTTCTGCTGCTCGCGCTGCGCACGCTCCTGCGCCTGCTGCGCTTCGCGCGCCTGCCGATCGCGCTGCTGCGCTTCCTGCTGCTGGCGTTGCTGCTGCTGTTGCTGCTCGCGCTGCGCACGCTCCTGCTGCTGTTGCGCATCGCGTGCCTGCTGCTGTTGCTTGTCCTGCTGTTGCTTGTCCTGCTGCTGCTTGTCCTGCTGCTGCTTCTCCTGCTGTTGCGCATCGCGTGCCTGTTGCTGCTGCTTGTCCTGCTGCTGCTTGTCCTGCTGCTGGCGTTGCTGTTGCGCGCGTTCCTGCTGCTGTTGTTGCTGTTGCTGCTCCCGCTGGGCGCGTTCCTGGGCCTGTTGCGCCTCGCGGGCCTGTTGCTGCGACTCGCGCGATTGGCGCGCCTGGTTCTGCTGCGCCTCGCGGGCCTGCTTTTCCTGCTGCTGTTGCTGCTCGCGCTGCGCCTTTTCACGCTCCGCGGCCTCGCGCCCGGCGCGCTGCAGCTGCTCTTGCTGCTGTGAGCGCTGGGGCTCGCCTTGCCGCGCTGCGCGTCCAGCGGGATTGGTCTGCGGCTGCTGGGCTTCGGGCGTCATGCCGGCGCGTCCCGCCGGATTGCCTTGCGGCGCGGGACCGGGCTTGCCCTGCGCGGCCTGCGGATTGGCGGGCGCCGGCGCGGGGACCGACTGGTCGCGCTGGAAGCGAGGCGCGTTGCCCCGCCCTTCGCCGCGACCCTGGCCTTCGCCCCGACCCTCGCGACCCGCGCCTTGCGCCTGCTGCGGGGCCGTGGCACTGCCTTGTGGCGACTGAGGAGCCACGATCGTGCCTTGCGGCATCCGCGGCGGCGGCATGGCTGGCGGTGCCTGCTGCTGCGCCCGCGGCTGGCCTTGCTCACGCTGGACCCGACCTTCCGGACGGGGCGGCGGCGGCGCCGCCTGGGTCTGCGGCGACGGGGCCGCGCGCTGGATGTTGCGCATCACATCCGGGCTCACCTGGATCGCGGCCTGGGCGACGCTGCGGCTGCTCTCGAACTGGTCGCGGCGAACGATCGTGGCGCCGCGCTCGTAAACGGTGTCGCGCCACTCACGGCGGTTGTCTCGCGGCGCGCCGCTCCTCACCACGATGTTGACCTGGTTCACGTAGGTCGGGCTCGCGTTGTACCAGGGCTGGAAGCGATCCCAGGGCGACAGGGGATACCAGCCGACCGACGGCGCGCTGCTGCCGCCGATGGAAATGGACGCGCCTGCGCCGCCGACCCAGCCCACCAGCGCAGGGGCCCATGCCGGGCGCTCGACGCGGCTGCCGGGGCTCCAGGCCCAGCGATCGCGCACGTGGACCCAGCGACCGTAGTGGAACGGTGCGTAGCCCCAGGGCGCGTCGTCGATCCAGGTCCAGCCCCACGGGCTCACGTAATCCCACCGGCCGTGCCGGTAGGGCGCCCAATCGCGTTCGACACGGGTGGGGAACCACAGGGCGCCGAAGTTCGGCTCCTCGATCCACTCGCCGTAGGTGTCGAGCTCTTCGTAGCCCGTCATGTACGCCGAGACGTAGCGCAGGCTGCGCGCGTCGCGCCAGCGGTCGTCGCGTGTCTGCGCCCAACGATCGAAGGCGCTGACCGAGGCGCGCTCGAAGTTGTACTCGCCCTGGGCGCCGCCGTAGATGCGAACCGCGCTGCCGGCGCGCACCTGCACGTCGCCCCGGGAGGATCGCATCGCGGCGCTGCCGGCGAACACGGTGAGGGTGGTTTCATCGCGATCCAGGTCCACGTCGAGGCGGTAGCGGCCCACGCCAAACAGCCGAAAGCGCGCGTGAGGCGACGCGAAATCGAGGCGCTGGCCGTTGTCGAACGCGCGCACCCGCACATTGATGGCGCCCTGGGCCACGAAGGCGCGCAGCTCGTCGTCATCGAGCCGCCCGATGTCGAGCTGCGTGGTTTCGTCCAGGCGGACGGCGATGCCGGAGACGCGCATTTCAGCCCGCGACCGGTCATCGGTCCAGAGGGAGTTGAGCGAGGTGAGGGGATAGTTCACCCGGGCGGTTTCCCAGCCCTCGTCGGCATCCCGGTAAAGAGAGACGCGGCCCTCCATGTAGGCGAGGCGACCGACCCTTCCGGGCAGGTCGTCGGCCTCGGCCAAGGAGGCAAGGAACGGCGCGAGCGCCGTGAGGATGAGAGCGATGAATCGCATGGTCGGTACCTTTCTTTAGGCCGCGGGATGACCCGCTTCTTTCCGGGGTTCCACATCCGGTACAACGCACGCCCCCGGGGTCGGGACGACAGGCTATGCCATATGGACCGGTCGACCGCGGCATAGGTTGCATCCTCCGGCGCCCGAGTTTAGCCGCCCGCAGTGGCCGGTGATTTTCCAAGCACCTGAATTCATGCCATTATTGGCACCCAGAAAGCGTACAAAAAAACACGCGGGGAACCATGGATCGAAATACGGTTTTCACCAAGACCGCGAAAGGCATCACGCAGGTCAACCAGCGGTCTGCGTCGCTTTCGAAGGACCTGATGAAGGTCCTGAAGATCATCGACGGCAAGTCGAACTTCGGCCAGCTGCTCGAGAAGGCGGAGATCGACAAGGGGGTGCTCGAGAAGGCGCTCAACACCCTCACCAAGGACGGCTTCGCCCGCATCTTCGAGACGCGCAAGGAAGAAATCGATCCGTTCGCCGATCCCGCCGGCGACGACTTCGACTTCACCGCCCCGAACAAGCTGCCCGGCAGCACCCAGCGCGTGATGGCGGGCGCCGCCAACGACATCTCCGAGCTCTCGCGCCAGCAGGAGAAGGCCGACGCCGAGCGCAAGTCCAAGGAACAGGCCCACGAGCAGGCGCGCGTGAAGGCCAAGGCCGAAGCGGAGGCCCGGGCTCGAGCGGAAGCCGAGGCACGGGCCCGCCAGCAGGCCGAGCAGGCCGCCATGGAGCAGGCTCAGCGTGCGAAGGAGGCGTCGGAGCGCGCCCGCGCCGAGCTCGAAGCCAAGAAGCGCGAGGAAGAAGCGCGCAAGCGCGCCGTGGCCGAGCAGGCCGCGAAGCTCGCCGCGGAGCAGAAGGCCAGGGAAGAGGCCGAGAACCGGCGGCTCGCCGAGATGCGCGCCAACGCCGAGCGCGAGGCCAACGAGCGCGCCCGCGCCGAGATGGAGAAGAAGCTGCGCGAGGAAGAAGCGCGCCAGCGCGCGACCCTCGAGGCGCAGGCCAAGGCCGCCGCGGAACTCAAGTCCAAGGAGGAAGCGGAGGGCCGCCGCCTCGCCGAGCTGAGAGTGAAGGCCGAACGCGAGGCCCAGGCGCTCGCCGAGGCCCGTGCCCGCGCCGAAGCCGAGGCCGCCGCCATGGCGCGCGCCCGCGCCGAGGCCGAGGCCGCCGCGAAGAAGCAGGCGGAGAGCGCCAGCAGCGCCGAAGCCGCGATGCGCGCGCGCCTCAAGGAAGAGATCGAGTCGCGCATCCGCCAGGAGATGGAGGCGTTGCTGAGGAACGAGGTCGAGGAGAAGACCCGCGCCTCGATGCAGGCCGAGATCATGGCCGAGGCCAAGCTCGCCGCGAAGGCCGAGCTGGAGGAGCGCCTGCGCGAGGAACGCGAGACGATCGCCAAGGCCGAGCTCGCGGCGCGTGCCAACGCCGAGCAGGAGGCCCAGGCCCGCGCCGAGACGGAGTCGAAGAAACGCGCCGAGGCCGAGGCCCGCGCGGTGGCCGAATCCGAGGCGCGCATGCGCGCGGAGGAAGAAACCCGCAAGCTCCGCGCGAAGGTCGAGGAGGACGCGATCCGCGTCGAGGAGGACAAGCGCCGTCTCAAGGCAGAGTCCGATGCCCAGGCGCGCCGCGCCGAGGAAGACAAGGCGCGCATGAAGGTCGCCGCCGAGGAAGAGGCCAAGCGCATCAAGGCCGCCGGCGAGGAAGAGGCGCGCCGCATCAAGGCGGCGAGCGACGAGGAGGCCCGGCGCCTGAAGGCCACAGCCGAGGACGAGGCGCGCAAGGCCCGCGAGGCCGAGGCGCGCGCCAAGGTGGAGTCCGAGGCTCGCGCCCGCGACGCTGCCAGCATCGAGTCGCGCCTGGACGTGGAGCGCCAGGCCAAGTACGAGGCCGAGGCCCGCGCCAAGATCGAGGCCGAGGAGCGCGAGAAACGCGAGCGCGAGCTGGGCGCCACCATCGAGAGCGAGCGCAAGGCGAAGGAAGAGGCCGAGAAGCGCGCCCGCATCGAGGCCCGCGCCCGCGAGACGGTGGAGCAGGACACCCGCGTCAAGGTGCAGGCCGAGCTCGAGGCGGACCTGGAGAAGAAGGCCGAGATCGAGGGCAAGGCCCAGGCAAAGGCCTACATGTCGGCCAAGGCGCAGGCGGAGCTCGACGAGGACCAGCGCATCCGCGACGAGCAGTCGCGCAAGGCGCGCGAGATCGCCGACGTGCTGCGCACCAAGGTCGATCGTGACGAGGACTTCGTCCCCGACGGCGAGGCCCCGGCGAAGAAGAAGTACCGCCGCAAGAAGAGCATCGTGAAGCCCGCGATCTTCGCGGTGATCGCGCTGGTGGTGATCGGCGTGGGGGCGCTCCACGTGATCCCGATGCGCAGCTACACGCAGAAGGTCGAGCGCGCCATGTCCACCTGGCTGCAGGACGACGTGTCGATCGGCTCGATGACCTTCCGCCTATTGCCCTCGCCGCACCTGAACCTCCAGAACGTAGGCGTGGGCAAGGTGCTCGACGCCAAGGCCGCCACTGGCCGCATCTACGTGGCGCTGGGCAGCCTCTTTGGCGGCGACAAGCTCTCGGTGAGCTCGATCGAGCTGGAGGGCGTCACCATCAACGCCGAGGCGGTGAAGCGTATCCCCACATGGGCCAAGCCCGAGGGCAAGGTCGAGGCGGGCGGCTTCGAATCGGTGCGCCTGCGCGGCGTGAAGATGCAAGTGAAGCCGGAGATCGACCTCTTCGATGCGCAGATGTCGTTCCAGAAGGACGGGACGCTCAAGAGCGCGACGGTGTCGTCGGCGCGCGGCTGGAGCGGGCTCTTCAAGCCGGGCGAAAAGGGCATGGACTTCGACTTCAGCGCCCGCAACTGGCAGCTGCCCATCGGCGCCGCGGTGCCGATCGGCAACGTAAGCTTGAAGGGCACCATCGTCGGCACCGAGATGCTGGTGCCGGAGTTCGAGGCCGACACGATGGAGGGCAAGGTGAACGGCACGCTGCGCGTGAACTGGGCGCAGGGCGTGCGCCTCGAGAGCGACCTGGCGCTCGCGCGCGTCAACGTCCAGCAGCTGGTGGGCGCCTTCACCAAGGACATCTCGGTCACCGGCAAGCTCGACGGCAACTTCACCTTCTCGGCCGAGGGCCCGACGCTCGAACAGCTGTTCCGCGCCACCCGCGCGCAGGGCAAGTTCAAGGTGGGCGAGGGCTCGATCAGCAACGTGGACCTGGTGGCGGTGATGCAGTCCGATTCGGCCGGCTCCCGCGCCGGCGTCACCAAGTTCGCCGAACTCACGGGCG
>JBBQBW010000012.1:0-14664 GCA_038318025.1 Burkholderiales bacterium
GGGCTCGGTGACGACGTGCAACTGCGGCGAGCCCGCGGCACGCCGGCTCACCAGCATCTCGCGCCGCGCGGGGTGCCAGGCGACCAACTGGTGGGCGACGAAATCCCGGTAGGGCTTCAGGCGCGCGCCGAGCGCCGCGGCGATCGAGGGCAGGCCCTCGGCGATGACACCCGGGGGCGGCGCCAGGGCTTCCTGCGGGGCAGCGTCGAAGCTCGAAAGCAGCAGGGGCAGCAGGAGTGCGGCGCGTGAGGCTCGGCGCAAGGCTCAGGCACCCGTGGCGACGGGGCGCGAGGCATCCGCACACCATTCGCTCCACGACCCGGGATAGAGGCGGGCGCCGCCCAACCCCGCCAACTCCATCGCGAAGAGGTTATGGCAGGCGGTCACGCCGGAACCGCAGCTGTGGACGACCTGTGCGGCAGGCACGCCTCCAAGTACCGGCTCGAACTCGGCGCGCAGCTTTTCCGGCGACTTGAAGCGCCCGTCGGCTTCGAGGTTGGACTTCCAGAACCGGTTCACCGCGCCCGGGATATGGCCTGCCACCGGGTCGATGGATTCCTGCTCGCCGCGGAAGCGCTCGGCAGCGCGTGCGTCGATGAGGCGGATCGAGGGATCGGTGGAGAATCGCTGCAGGAAGCTCGCATCGACCGTGGCGCCGAGGGTGGGTTTTGGCGCGAAGCTTCCGGAGCGTGGTGCGGGCACGGCGGTCGAGACGGGACGCTTCTGCGCAAGCCAGCCCGGCCAACCGCCATCCAGGAGCGCCACGCGATCGTGTCCGAGCCAGCGCAGCATCCACCACAGGCGCACCGCGTAGTTGCCGCCCAGGTCGTCGTAGATCACGACCTGCGTGCCCGGGGCCACGCCCCGCTCGCTCAGCTTGGCGGCGAGGTCCGGGGGCTCGGGCAGCGGGTGCCGCCCGTTGCTGCCGGTGTGGTGCCCCGCGAGGTCGTGGTCGACGTGCAGGAAGTACGCCCCGGGAATGTGGCCCGCAGCGTACGCCGCCGGGCCGCGGGCAGGATCGGTGAGCTCGTGGCGCGTATCGAAGACAACCCATGTGGGGTCGTCGAGGTGCGCTGCCAGCTCTTCAGGGGTGACCAGCATCTTCTCCATCGTTTCTCCTAGCTTTCGAATCCGGCTTCCTCGACCTGCTCCTTGTTCTCCACCCGCATCGCCATCACGCCCGAGGCGATGATCACCGCCATGCCGGCCCACTCGAGCGCCGAGAGCCGCTCGTCCCAGACGAGGAAGGCGAGGATCGCTGCGAACACGAGGGTCGAGTACGAGAGCGAACCCACCACCAGCGTATTGCCGACGCGGTAGGCGCGGGTCATGGCGATCTGGGCGGCGGTGCCGCTCAACCCTACCGCGGCGAGGATCCACCAGGTCTCGCCGGTGACGGGGGTGAAGCGGGCTACGGTGACGAGCTGCCACGCGCAGCACAGGATGGCGGCGGTAAACCCGAACCAGAACACCACGCGCCAGTCGGGCTCGCCCATCCGGCCCAGCGTTCGCACCGCGAGGTAGGCCCAGGCCGCGAGCACGCCGGAAAAAAGGCCGATCATCGCCGGGCCGTCCTTGCCCTCCTGGAAGGTGGGTTGCAGCAGCAGCGCCACGCCGCCGAAGCCGGTGAGGATGGCGACGATGAGCCAGGTCGAGAACTTCTCGCCCAGCACCACCACGGTGGCGATGGCGAGGAAGATGGGTGAGGTGTAGTTGAGTGTCAGCGCCGTGGCGAGCGACAGGTGCGAGATGGCGTAGAAGAATCCGATCAGCGAGATGCCGCCCACGATGCCGCGCACCATGTGGCTCTGGATGAAGGCGCTGCGGATCGATTGGCGCTGCCAGCGCAGCACGGCGAAGGCCACGATGAGCGTGATGGCCGAGCGATAGAAGGCGAGCTCGGCGGCGCCGAAATGGGCGCTGCCCATCTTTACGAACACGCCCATCGCGGCGAACAGGAAACCCGCGACGAGCATCCAGGACGAGGTCATGAACGGCCGCCGGCAAAACGCCGATTATAAGAGAGCGCCTCGTCCCCGATGGAACGCAGATGGCCGCAGGTGAGGAGTGGAGGAGGACCGCGAGCTCGAGGGCCTGGCGCCGCGCACCTCAGTCAAGAGAGCCGCGCCCCGCCGACGTGATCGTCGCGGGCCGCCTTCAGGACCTCATCTGCGGCCATCTGCGCTTCATCGCTCGTCCTTGCGCGGCGCCGCGTCGCCCTCGATCCGGCGCAGGTCCTGGGCCACGCGACCGCCCTGCAGCACGATCACGCGCTGCGCCGAGGCGATGGTCTCGGGGCGGTGGGCGATGATGATGCGGGTGAGGCGCAGCGACCGGATCGCCTCGTTCACCGCGCGCTCCTTCTGCACGTCGAGGGCGCTGGTGGCCTCATCGAGCAGCAGGATGCGCGGCTGCTTGTAGAGGGCGCGGGCGAGCAGGATGCGCTGCTTCTGGCCGCCGGAAAGGGCCGCCCCCATGTCGCCGATCAGCGTGTTGTAGGACATCGGCATCGCGGCGATGTCGTCGTGCACGGCGGCGAGCGTGGCGTAGCGCTCGATGGCGCCCTGGTCGGGCGCGGGGTCGAAGAAGCTGATGTTGTCGCCGATGGAGCCGGCGAAGAGCTGGTCGTCCTGCATGACCGTCCCCACCAGCCGTCGGTAGCGATCGATGCCGAGCTTCTGGATGTCGACGCCGCCCGCGAGGATCTTGCCGTCGGTAGGCGCGAGGAGCCCGAGCATCAGCTTGAGAAGCGTGGTCTTGCCGCCCCCGGAAGGGCCCACGATCGCCACCGATTCGCCGGGCGCCACGGTGAAAGAACAGTCGACCAGCACGAAGGGCTCGGGATCGGAGTAGCGGAAGGAGAGCGCCCGGACTTCGAGGGAGGCATCCACCGCCACCGCCGCCGCCGCGGGCGCCTCGGCCTCCGGCGGGGTGAGCACGATGTCGGCCAGGCGCTCGCCCTGCAGGTTCAGCATGCGCAGGTCCACCAGCTTGTCGATGAGGCCCGCGACGCGCGCCGAGAACTGCTCCTTGTAGGAGATGAAGGCGAACAGCATGCCGACGGAGAACGCGCTATCCAGTACCAGCAGCGCCCCCAGCCACACGATCAGCACGCGCTCCACGCCGAACACCAGGCTGTTTGCGCAGCGGAAGCCCAGGCTCAGCTTCTGGGTCGTGAGGTCCTGGTTCACCGCGTCCACCACGAGGTTCAGCCACCGCGAGCGCCGCTCCTCCTGGCGGCCGAAGAGCTTGATCGACTGGACTCCGCGCACCGTCTCCAGGAAATGGCTCTGCTGCTTGGCCGAATGGACGATGTGCTCCTCGGTCGCGCGGCGCAGCGGCTCGTAGAATGCCCAGCGCAGCAGGCCGTAGAGCGCTACTGCGCCCAGCGCGACGCAGGTTAGGGGAACGCTGTAGACCATCATCATCGCGAGCGTGACGATCGCCATCACCCCGTCGATCAGCGCCTCGACGAAGCTCGAGGTGAGGGTGCGCTGGATCACGTTGACCGCGCCGAACCGGGAGACGACGTCACCGAGGTGGCGCTTCTCGAAGTAGCTCACGGGCAGGCGCAGCAGGTGGGAGAAGACGCTCGCCAGCCACTGCAGGTTGAGCGTGGTGCTGAGGTAGAGCACCACCCACGATCGCAGCGCCGCAAGCGCCACCTGCACCAGCGCCAGCATCAGGAACCCCATCCCCAGCACCGTGAGCAGGTCGCGATCGCCGGAGACCACGGCGCCATCGACCGCCCACTGGACATAGAACGGGCTCACCACCGCGATCGCCTGCAGTGCCAGCGCCAGGATGAACACCTGCGTGAGCGAGCGCTTGAGGCCCGCCACCGGCCCCATCAGGTCGCGCAGCCGCACGCGCCGGCGCTCGTCGACCTGGCGGAACTCGCTCGTGGGGGTGAGCTCGAGCGCGATGCCGGTGAAGTGCCGCGACACCTCGGCGATGCTGAGCCGCCGCAGCCCGAAGGCCGGGTCGTGGATCACCGCACCCCTCGTGTCGGCGCTCCTCAGCACCACGAAATGGTTGAGGCCCCAGTGCAGGATGCAGGGCGCTCGCAGCCTCGGCAGCTCCTCCAGCTCGAGGCGCAGCGGCCGCGGCGCGAGGTGCAGCTTGCCGGCGGCCTGGATGAGGTAGGCGAGCGTGGCGCCCTTCAGCGAAACGGTGAAGCGACGCCGCAGCCCCGCCAGGTCGATGCGGTGGCCGTGGAAGCACGCGACCATGCCAAGGCTCGCAAGGCCGCATTCCGCCGCCTCAGTCTGCAGGAACACGGGAAGGCGACGCGCGCCCCCGAAACGCAGGGCGGATTCGAAGTCCATCACACGCGCCCGGAGAGGCTCAGGAGTGGCTCGAACACCCACTCGATGAGGCGTCGCTTGTCGAGCAGCAGGTCGGCCTCCACCTGCATGCCGGGCTGCAGCGGCTCGGGGCGGCCATAGGCCACGATCGACTGCGTGTCGAGCGCGACCTTGATGCGGTAGAGCGGCTCGCGGGCGCCGTCGGGGGGCACGTAGCCGAGCTCGGCGGGCTGCAGCGGACTGCGCGAGATGGCCACGACCGTGGCCGGTTGGCTGCCGAACTTCTGGTGCGGGAACGCGAGGTAGCGAAGGGTCACCTGCTGCCCCGGACGCACGAACCCGATCGCGCGCGATGGGGCGAAGAGGTGCGCCTCCAGCACCGAGCCCGAGGGAATGATGGCGGCGAGCGCAGTGCCCGCGGTCACCATCTGCCCCTCCTCCACCGGGAGCGCCGCGAGCGTTCCGTCGACGGGGGCCACGATCGCCGCGCGCAGCGCAAAGTCGCGCTCGAGGCGTTCCTGGCTCACCGAGGCGCGCTGCGAGGAAACTCCCGCCGCCTGTGCCCGGGATCGCGCTCGCGCCGATTCGCGTTCGCTCACCAGCGCCGAAATCTCTCGATCCATCGCCAGCCGCGCGCGCCGCGCGGCCTCGACGCGCTGGCGATGCTCGAGCCCGGCGTCGCGTTCGCGGTCGAGCGCGGCTGCGGAGACGAAGCCGATGGCGTGGAGGCGCTCCGAGCGCTCCAGGGCCGATGCCGCAAGCCGCCCGCGCCGATCGAGGGTCGCGATTTCGTCGTCCGCGGCCTCGGCTTCGCGCCGCAGGTTGGTGAGCTTTTCGGCGATCGCGGCCTGCTCGGTCTCCATCGCCGCGAGGAGGAAATCGTGCTGCCGCAGCAGCGCCCGCTCCCTGTCGTCGATGCGCGCCGAGACTTCTGCCGCCATGTCGCTCTGCGAGAGGCTGGCCCGTCCGTCGACTACCACCATCAGCGCCTCGTCGCGCGCGATCCGCGCGCCCTCGCGGATGAAGAGGGCTTCGACCCTGCCGGACTGCTGCGCCACGACCTTCGCGATTCCAAGGGAAGGGGCCAGGGTGCCAGTGACGCGCGCCTTGCGGGTGTACTCGCCCAGCGCGAAAAAGGCGGCGAGCGCCATCGTGATGCCCAGCGCCGCCACGGTGAGGACGCCGAAGGCGACTGGGCGGATCAGCACGATGCGGCCCAGCCAGGCGCGGGAGCGCTCCTCTTCGATTTCTGCTCGGAAGAGGGACATGTCAGGGTTCGCCATCAGGGGCGTGGGAACTCGGACTCCGGGCCAGGATTAGATACGTCGGTAAAGCCACTAGGAGCAGTGTTGCGCAAGTAAGTTGTGGAGCCCAGCTCGACAGGTCACCGACTGCTCGACGAGGATCCGGATAGATGAACTGGCCCATGAAGGGATACCAGAGCGATAGATTGAAGACCGCGTGGACGAACATGGGGGCGCGAAGAGTGCCCGTGCGGCGGTAGATCCAGATGAAGATGATCGAGGAAAGGAAGGTCCAGCCGAACTGCGGGTGATAGAGGGCGAAGAGCGCGGAGGTCAAAAGCGCGGAAACGAGCCAGCCGAAGCGTCGCTCCCAGGCGCCATAAATGAAGCCTCGAAAGACAAGCTCTTCAACGACTGGGGCCACCAGCCCACCGACCAAGAGCATGAATACGAGTCCAGGAAGAGCCAGGGCCTGCGTCTCCGACTTCTCATGGAACTCTGTCGGGGAGTATCGCTGGGCGAGGCCCGGCCCGCCTTCTATCAGCCACCAGATGGCGACCGCCAATCCCATCGCCGCCATGGGAAGGAACACCTTCATGATCGCCACGAATATGACCTCCGCACGCTTCGACCTCGCAATGGGAGGGCAAAGGGCGCAGATCTGTCCCGGGGCTATTGCAACGATGATTCCCAAGACGACGCAGAGGAGAAGAAGGGGTGTCGCGCGATGGACGAAAGGTGCCCATGTCGAGTCAAATCCGAGCGCTCGAACCACGTGTTTTGCCAGCGGGGCGGCAAGCAGGATTACCGCGAAAGACAGAAACGCGAGCTGCAAGCCGGAAGGAGTTCCGATTTTCATTCGTCACCTGCCTAATCGGGGGCCGCGTACGCGGCCCCCAGGGAGTACTACTGTCCGGCCACCCGCTCGATCATGTACGACGTGAAGTCGATGAGGTTCTCGTAGGTTTTGGCCAGATCCTCCGCGGCTTTCATCCATTCATTGATTGAGCACGTGCCTCCCGCGATCTGTTCCAGTTGCTCCGACGAGAGTCCACTGATCTTTTCCCGCAGCTCGTTGATATCAGCCATTTCTTTGCTCCAATCTTGAAGTTGAGTAGGGTCAAACCGACTGCGGCGACTCTTCCACCGGCACCGTCGGGAACTGCGGGTACCCGGGGAACACCGGGAGCACCGGGAAGGTCGGCCCGTCGGGAATACATCCGCCGCCGTCCGCGGGCGCCTTCACGCCGCCGGAAACCTGGTTCGTGTCCTTCTTGTCGACTTCCTTCATGGGGCTCTCCTGGGTCATTGCAGTTCGGGCAGCGGGCGGAAGTCGATGTCGATCAGTTCCGGCGTGGCGCTGGGATCGTTTTCGTATTCGAACGGGTCCTCTTCCGGTCTGACTACGATGGCGCCGCCGGCGACCTCGCCGGACTGCGCGGGGGTGAGTGGCTTCATTGCTTGCTCCTGTGTCGTTTCGGGGTGCGGGGTGCGGCCGGGCGAATCTCGAGTCGTCGCGCGATCACGTGGGCTCGGACGGGCGAAGGCCCACCGCGACGAGGTGCGCGTAGTCGACCGGATCGCCCGCCGCTTCCGCCGGCGTGCGATAGGTGAGCTCGTCCAGCGCCGCCGAGACCGGCAATCCGCCCGCGATGCGCAGCACTTCCTCGATGGTGAGTTCCTTCATGACGTCCTCCTGGGGATGCAGGGACCTTGGACCCGTCGGGCTGTAGATGCCTGGCCGGTGAGCGAATCCTAGGTGCGTGGTTCCCGTCGCGCCGCTGGAAATCCCCAATGGTTGAAGGGTGATTTCCCGCTACCTCGGAGCGGGGCGGCGCGTCACCATGCGCCCATGGAAACCAACGAGCCGCGAATCCGCTACACCGTCGCCGTCCATCGCGCGCGAGGATGTTATTTCGCCCGCGTGCTGCAGCTCCCGGGATGCGTCTCCCGCGGCGACTCGGAGGTCGAGGCGGTCGAGAATGCGCGCGCGGCCATCCGCTCCTGGCTATGGATCGCGCAGGTGTTGGCGTCCGACCGAGCCACAGTGGAACTCGAAATCCGCGCCTAACGCCGCGGGAAGCCTGGTGTAACCTTCAGAGGCGCGTCCCAAGTGCGTCGGTTTTGCTGCGTTGCAGCAGAGAGGAGGCATCGCCATGGCGAAATACTCGACCGAGAACATCCATACCGTGGCCCTGGTTGGGCACGGCGGGGCGGGCAAGACGACCCTTGCGGAAGCTCTGCTCTGGAAAGCCGGGGCCATCGGCGCGATGGGCAGCACGGAGCGCGGCAGCACCGTCTGCGACCACGATCCCCTCGAAAAGCAGTACGGCCATTCCCTCAGTTCCGCCCTGGTGAATTTCCCCTACAAGGGCATCCACATCCACCTGATCGACACGCCCGGCATGCCGGATTTCGCCGGCCAGTCGATCGCGGCGCTCGCCGCCGTCGACACCGCGGTGGTAGTGATCAACGCGCAGAACGGCATCGAGCTGAACACCACGCGCATGATGCGCAACGCGGGCAAGCGAAACCTCTGCCGCATGGTGCTCGTGAACAAGATCGATGCGGACAACGTGGACCTCGCAGCACTCCTCGCGCGCATCCAGGACCTCTACGGCAAGGAATGCCTGCCGATCAACCTCCCCGCCCACGGCCGCAAGGATGTGGTCGACTGCTTCTTCAATCCCGACGGCGATTCTGATTTCTCCTCGGTGAAGGCCGCACACTCGGCCTTGATCGACCAGGTCGTGGAAGTCGACGAGGAGCTGATGGCACTTTACCTGGAGCAAGGCGAGGAGCTCTCGCCCGAGCAGCTGCATGCGCCCTTCGAGAAGGCGCTGCGTGAAGGCCACTTGATACCGGTGTGCTTCGCCTCGGCGCGCACCGGCGCGGGCGTCGTGGAGTTCCTCGACATCCTGGCCAAGCTGGCGCCCAACGCCACCGAGGGAAATCCGGCGCCATTCGTACTCTCGGCCACCACCGAGGGCGACGAATTTCACTCCGACCCGGATCCGGCCAAGCACGTGCTCGCCCACGTCTTCAAGGTGATCATGGATCCGTACGTGGGGAAGGTGGCGATATTCCGCGTGCACCAGGGCACGATGAAGCGCGACACGCAGCTCTACATCGGCGACAGCCGCAAGCCCTTCAAGCCCGGTCACCTCTTCCAGCTGCAGGGCAAGGAGTACGTCGAGGTCGATGCGCTGGTGCCGGGCGACCTGGGCGCCATTTCCAAGGTCGAGGACATCGACTTCAACGCGGTGCTCCACGATTCCCACGACGAGGACCACATCCGCCTGCGTGCGCTCGACTTTCCGATGCCGATGCACTCCATCGCGGTCGAGACCAAGAGGAAGGGCGACGAGCAGCGACTCTTCGAGGTGCTGCACAAGCTCGAAGTGGAAGACCCGTGCCTGTGGATCGAGCGACATCCCACCACCCACGAGACGGTGATGCGGGGGTTGGGCGACCTGCACATCCGCACCAAGCTGGAGAAGATGCAGACGCAGTACAAGCTCGACGTCACCACCAAGCCGCCGAAGATTCCCTATCGCGAGACGGTGACGCGTCGTGCCGAGGGGCACTGCCGCCACAAGAAGCAGACCGGAGGCGCAGGACAATTCGGCGAGGTGTTCCTCAAGATCGAGCCGCTGTCGCGCGGCAGCGGCTTCCAGTTCGCGAGCGAGGTGAAGGGTGGCGTCATCCCCACGGTGTTCATCCCGGCAGTGGAGAAGGGAGTCCGCCAGGCGCTCGACCACGGCGTGATCTCCGGTTACCCGGTGGAGGACATCAAGGTGATCGTGTACGACGGCAAGAGCCACGACGTCGACTCGAAGGAGATCGCGTTCGTGACCGCGGGGAGGAAGGCCGTGGTCGACGCGATCCTCAAGGCTTCTCCAATCATGCTGGAGCCGATCGTGAACATCGAGATCACCGCGCCCGATCGCTTCGTGGGCGACCTCACCTCCGATCTTTCCAGCAAGCGCGGACAGGTGACGGGCACCGAGTCCACGGGCGGCGACCTCATGTCGATCCAGGGCATGGTGCCGCTCTCCGAGGTGACGGAGTACCAATCGCGCCTGCGCTCGGTCACCGGCGGGCAGGGCGCGTACACGGTGGAGTTCAGCCATTACGCCGCGGTGCCGCCGCCGACGCAGCAGCAGCTGGCGTCGCAATTCAAGCTGGAGCGGGAAGAGGATTGAACCTCGGAGCCGAATATGGCCTTTCGAAGGGGTTCTATTTCCCGGTTGACACCGGCCGCGCGCCGGAGCATTTTTCGCTTTCACGGGTTGCAGGCACCAAAGCCCGGAGATAACAGGCGACAGGGGGTTTGAATGATCGTCATACGCGACCAGCAACTGCGTCTCCTGGTGTTGGCCCAACTTCTGCGTGAGCTTCAGCCGAAGGATGGTGAGCCGGTACCCACTCCCGAGGGTTTCACCGAGAGCCAGGTGGCCGAGCTGCAGGCGTTGAGCTCCGCGGAGCTGGTGAAGCTCTCGGAGATGACCGAGCCCCGGGTGGCGATCCAGATCGACGCCGGCTCCCTGGAACATGGCCTGCGGCAGGTCGACTACCTCAACAAGCGCTCGCGGCAACTCGAGCACTTCATCCGCCACGGCGCCACCTCGAACATGCTGACGAAGCTGTTCAAGATCTCGTCGGCCGACGTGACCCTGAAGCGCCGGCTTTTCGCCGGCACCAGCCCGCTGCTGCGCCGGCCCGCCATGCCGCCCCACCCGGTGCGCGAGCAGATCCAGGCGCGCTGGTTCGAGATCCGCAAGGGCAAGGAGCGCGAGCCCCTGCGCGCCGAGGACTACGAGGCCCTGCACGAGCTGTTCCCCAAGCACACCTACGCGACCCTCTGGGCGGTCGTGCACGAGTTCGACGAGTAACTGGAGGAGGAGCAAAAAAGCGGAACGGGGCGCCACTGGGCGCCCCGTTTTGTATCCTCTGCAATCCGCAACCGGATGATACGGCATTATACTAGCTCGGCGATTGAATGGTATAACGTTATACTAGCCCGATCGAGTGCTGGTGCAATTCCCATGCGACTCAGCTCGCCCCTTTCCTCGTCCGCCCAGAGCGCCTACGCCGAGCTCCTCGAAGTCACGCGTCACCAGGAGTTGGCCCGCTCGGTCGGCAACTTGAGCGGCTCCTTCAACCGCAAGAAGGTGAAGGGCGTCGATTACTGGTACTACCAATTCACCGACAGCGCCGGCCGCGGCACGCGCCAGGTTTTCGTCGGGAGGGACGACGAGCCGCTCCGAGCCCTGGTGGAGAAGGCCAGGGCGAAGGACACGCGCCATGTAGACACTCTCGCGAAGGCCGCGATCACGCTGGGCTGCGCCGGGGCAACACCGGGCCACTTCCGGATCGTCCGGCGATTGAATGAAATCGGATTCTTCAGCGCTGGCGGGGTGTTGGTGGGCGCGCACGCGTTCCTGGCCTACGGCAACGCGCTGGGCGTGGCCTGGCGCGACCTGGGCAGGACCCAGGACATCGACTTCGCCCATGCGGGTCGCAACGTGTCTTTGGCATTGCCTTCGGGCTTGCATGTCGATACGCGCGACGCCATTGCGAGCCTGGAAGCGGGATTTCTCCCGGTGCCGGGATTCCGCCCCTGGGACAAGACCGGCAGCTTCGTGAGCAAGGTGGACAAGCAGCTGCGCGTGGATTTCTTGACGCCGCTGGTGGGAGGCAAGGGCGATGTCTACGAGCACGTCCAGCTCGGCGTGAACCTCCAGCCCCTGCGCTTCCTGGAATTCATCCTCGAAGATGTCCACCAAGCGGTGGTCCTGAGCCCCGTGGGCGCGGTCATGGCCAACGTGCCCGACCCCGCTCGCTTCGCGCTCCACAAGCTGCTGGTGTTCGCAGAGCGCCGCGCCCGCAACCCCGAGAAAGCGCTGAAGGACCTGAAGCACGCCGCAGCACTCCTCGAGGTGCTCTGCGAATTCCGTCGCGACGACGTGTTATCCCTGTGGAAGGATCTGCTGGCGCGCGGAGCAGGGTGGCGAGGGCGCGCGAGAAAGGCGCTCACCGCCCTGGAGCCTCTCATCCCAGAGCTTCGGGTCCTCGCGGCGATGAAAAAGGCGGTTCCAGCTGCGACGAAAAGGAGGGACGAGGTGTGAACCGCAACCCACGACTACGCAGCGCATCAGACGTGCTGCGCCAGCTCCCGCTGTATGAACTCGTGGAAGTGCACCATCCCATCCTCCATCGGTGACTGGTAGGGCCCGTGCTCCTCGCGGCCGTCAGCGAGGAGCGCGCGCCGCCCCTCGGTCATCCGCAGGCAGATCTCCTCGTCCTCGACCGCGGTCTCGTGGTACGCCTTCTGCTGCGCGTCCATGAACTCCGGCTCGAAGAGGGCGATCTCCTCGGGGTAATAAAACTCCACCACGTTCAGGCACTTTTCCGGCCCGCGGGGGTAGAGCGTGGAGATCACCAGAACGTGGGGATACCACTCGACCATCACGTTCGGGTAGTAGGTGAGCCAGATGGCGCCGTGGGGCGGGGGCTCGCCGTTCCTGAAGTTGAGCACCGCGTCGTGCCACTGCTTGTAGGTGTCGCTGCCCGGCGTGCCCAGCCGCTGGTTCACGCCTACGGTCTGCACGCTGTGCCAGTCGCCGAACTCCCACTGCAGGTTGTCGCAGGTGACGAACTTGCCCAGGCCGGGGTGGAACGGGCCCACGTGGTAGTCCTCGAGGTACACCTCGATGAAGGTCTTCCAGTTGAAGTCGTATTCAACGGTCTCGATCCTGTTCAGAACGTAGCCGTCGAAGTCGAGCTCGCTCGCCACGCCCAGCTTCGCGAGGTCGCGGGCGACATTGCGCTTGCCGTTGAACAGCATGCCGTTCCACTTCTGCAGGCCCTGGCGCGGCAGGTCCATGCAGATCTTCTCCTGGAACGAGGGGGCGCCGAGGTGCTTGCCCTGGCCGTCATAGCTCCAGCGATGCAGCGGGCAGGTGATGGTGCCGCCGGGCAGCTGGCCCGCGCCCTTCAGCATGATGGCCTGGCGGTGCCGGCAGACGTTGGAAACCATGTCGTGCTCGGGGCCGTTGTTGACCAGCGCCCAGGCGCCGTTGCTGCGCCAGTCGAGCACGCGATAGTCGCCGGGGTTGGGCGCCATCTGCTCGTGGGCCACGTAGCCGGGGCCGTTGGCGAAGATCAGCTTCTGCTCGATTGCCGCGATTTTCGGGTCGAAATACCACGAAAGCGGAAGGTGGGGAGAAGCGCGCGTGAGAGCCTTCTGGCTCGCCAGATCCGTCATTATCCAAACCTCCTTGGACTACGAAGATTGAAGACAACTTAGGGCCATCGAGTCAGCCAGCTTTGAACTCTGCAGCTCCGTCCCATTACCTTTGGTGCACACCCAGTCAGACCGCCATTTTGGCCTGAGTTCCCTTAGTTTTCAAGACCTTCGTGTAGAATTCACTACACAAGAAACTAACGGATTCACGCCTCATGACCGCCACCCCCCCCGCCCCGCCCGCCGGGATGACTTTCGAGCGTGCCCTGGAGGAGCTGGAGGCCCTGGTCGCCCGCATGGAGGATGGCAAGCTCCCCCTCGAGGAGTCGCTGGCGGCCTACCAGCGCGGCGCGGAGCTGATCAAGTTCTGCGAGAGCCGCCTCACCGACGCCCAGGCGCGCATCGCCATCCTCGACGGCGAGACCCTGCGGGACCTCAAGCCCGACACTCCATGAGCGAAGTCGATTTCGCCACCTGGTCGCGCGAGGTCGCCGGCCGGATGGAGGCCGCCCTGGCGGAGCTGCTGCCTTCCAGGCAGGTGGCGCCGGGCCGGCTGCACGATGCGATGCGTTACTCCACACTCGGCGGTGGCAAGCGGGTGCGCGCGATGCTGGTGTTCGCCGCCGGCGAAGTCTCGGGCGCCGATCCCCATTGCCTGCGCATTCCCGCCGCCGCCGTGGAAATGATCCACGCCTACTCCCTGATCCACGACGACTTGCCGTGTATGGACGATGACGTGCTCCGGCGCGGCAAGCCCACCTGCCATGTCGAGTTCGACGAGGCGACGGCGCTGCTCGCCGGGGACGCGCTCCAGAGCCTCGCCTTCCAGATCCTCTCCGACCACGAGCTTGCCCCCACCGGGCGCGCGCAGCTGCAGATGATCCAGCTCTTCGCGCTCGCCACCGGCTCCCGCGGCATGGCCGGCGGGCAGGCGATCGATCTGGATGCCGTGGGCAAGTCGATCACGCTCCCGGAGCTGGAGTACATGCATATTCTGAAGACCGGGGCGCTGATCCGGGCCTCGGTGCTGATGGGCGCTCATTGCGGCCAGGAGATCCCCGCGGATCGCATGGAGCGCCTGGATCGCTACGGCAAATGCGTCGGACTCGCCTTCCAGGTGGTCGACGACATACTCGACGAGGAGGGCGACGCCGTGACCCTGGGCAAGACCGTCGGCAAGGACCAGGCGGCGGGAAAACCGACCTACACGTCGCTGATGGGCCTCGCCCCGGCCAAGGACTTCGCCCAGGAGCTCCTCGCCGATGCCCAAGGCGCGCTGGAGGGTTTCGGCGACGAGGCCCGGCGGCTGCGCGAGCTGGCCAGCTTCATCGTCGACCGCGAGAGTTAGAATGGCGCCACGCATGGGCACTTTCCCGCTCCTCGAGACCATCGACGACCCCGCGGACCTCCGCCGTCTCGATCGCAAACAGCTCGCGCAGCTTGCAATCGAGCTGCGCGGCTTCATCGTCGATTCCGTTGCCGCCACCGGCGGCCACCTCTCCTCGAACCTGGGCACGGTTGAGCTCACCATCGCGCTCCACTACGTCTTCCATACCCCCGACGACCGCCTGATCTGGGACGTGGGCCACCAGACCTACGGCCACAAGATCCTCACCGGGCGGCGCGGCGGTATGGACCGGCTGCGGCAGAAGGACGGCATCGCGGGTTTCCCGCGGCGCGAGGAAAGCCCCTACGACACCTTCGGCACCGCGCACTCCTCGACCTCGATCTCCGCGGCGCTGGGCATGGCGGTGGCGGCCAAGCATCAGGGCATCCCGCGCCACGTGATCGCCGTGATCGGTGATGGCGCGATGACGGCCGGCATGGCCTTCGAGGCGCTCAACAACGCCGAGCAGACCGGCGC
>JBBQBW010000013.1:0-13995 GCA_038318025.1 Burkholderiales bacterium
CTCACGTTCGCCAGCCGGGCCAATGAGCGTTTGGATGTGGACTTGGAGACGCGTGTCGAGAGCTTGATGCACGTCACCTATGCGGCTGGCGACTTCTTCGACTGGCACACGGATCTTTCCTACGGCCCGGAATCAACGCGAAAGATCAGCGTGAGCGTGCAGCTGAGTCCCTGCGAAGAGTACACGGGCGGAGAGCTGGAGATCGTCTCCCATGGCTTGATCATGCCACGTGCCGCTCAAGGGTTCATCGCCCTGTTTCCCTCACACCTTGCGCATCGCGTCCACCCCGTCACCAGGGGCGTTCGCGAGGCGCTGGTGACATGGGTGCACGGCCCGCCGTTCAGATGAGCGCGTCGTCGACCATCCTGATGCATGCGGCGTGCTCCGGATTGGCGACCATCGCGAGATAGACCTCGCTCTCGCGTATGGCCTTGCTCGCGAAAACGAGTGTCGCTTCTGGCACCTTCATGACCTTCAGTGCGTCTAGCGCGACTCGCCATGACATGGCGTTGTCGGATGGATAGTGGACGGCCGCGTAGACGCGCCGATCGCCCATGTCGACAGCGAATCGGAGCAGCTCGAGCTCGTCCGCCGGGGTCAAACCATAGTTGCGCGCGTGAACGCAGCAACAGCCCATCAAGGCCTGGAATGCGTGGCCGCAAATGGCTGACGACGAGCAAGCGGACCAGGCCAGTTGCACCGCCGGTCGCGCAACGCCAAGCCAGGCGGCGAACTGGTGCGGCCTCGGGCGCTGCAATTCGTCCTTCAGGATCCAATGGATGGAGCCGCAGAAGAGTTCGGTGCCCCCGGCTCCGAACGACGTCTCCAGGTCCTCCACTGTGATCGAAGAGCCGGAGAACGATGCGCGATGGCGCTCGGGCCAGTTCTCGAACAGACGATCTTCGAGGTCGAACCAGAACTGGTGGGTATTCATCCCAGCTCGATGTCGGGAGCCGACTCGAAAGTGTTCAACTAAAGCCCCCATCAGTTCAAGATCCGCACGAGTCAGGGAAAGGGCTGTGCCGCGCGACTTCCCATGCCAGGTGCCGGAATCTCGATGCCAGACGGGCCACGCCACATCTGCGAGCAGTTCCGCTTCGGCCTGCACCCATTCCTCATAATCGACGCCCTGGGGCCACGCCCCTGGTACTGCTCGATACGCGAGCTCCCGTTCGAACTTCTTCGCCATGAAGCCGTAGGGCAGTACATGGTCGATTGAGTGCATGGCGCGCCTCCATGTTTGCCCAGAGTGTAAGAGACAACGCTCGTTACTGCTACACGACCGGGCACTGGTCGGTGCGCATGCGCAGGTACGCCTCGAGCTTCTCGAGCGTCCCGCTCCAGCCCTGATTCATGTTGGGCTTGTTGTTCCCGAACACCTTCTCCTCGGCCGTCGTCGCCTCGAACGGCGCCCAGCGCACGGTGACGCGGGTGCGCGCGGGCCCGATCGCCTCGAGGTACACCGTGGAGAGCATCTTGATCGGCCAGGCCTCGGCAAACGGCGCAGGATGGCATTCCCCTGCATCCTCGAGGCGGAGTATTTTTTCAGCAGCTTGTCGAAAAGCCCCCGGCCCGATCGACTACCTCGCGAGACTGCCCCCGCACGAGGAAAACATGGTCGCCGCCGTATTTGACCTGCTGGCACTCCGCCACAAGCGAATCCCCGACCCACGCAGGAAGGAGAAGACGATGAGATTCATGGTGATGGTGAGGGCGACGAAGAGTTCGGAAGCCGGGATCATGCCCGACGAGGAGCTGTTGGCCGCGATGACTTCCTACAACGAGGAGCTGGTGAAGGCCGGCGTCATGTTGAGCGGCGACGGCCTGCAGCCCAGCAGCAAGGGCGTGCGCGTCAAGTTCAGCGCCGACAACCGCAGGACGGGGGTCGATGGCCCGTTCGCGGAGACCAAGGAGCTGGTCGCGGGCTTCTGGATGTGGAAGGTGAAGTCGCCGGAGGAAGCGCTCGAGTGGGCGAAACGCTGCCCGAGCCCGATGCCCGGCGAGGAATGCGAGATCGAGTTGCGGCAGGTATTCGAGGCCGAGGATTTCGGCGCCGAGCTCACGCCCGAGCTGCGCGAGCGCGAGGAGCGGCTGCTCCAGCAGACGCAGAAGAACCGCTAGGAGGAGATAGTCTCCCTCTCCCTTGGGAGAGGGCCGGGGAGAGGGTATTTGTCCAAATATGGACATTTCTTATCGACAGAGCTAATATTGGACATGGCGCCGCTCCCCGCCCCGGTCCCCGATCCCCGTCCCTCCGCGGACCTCGAGACCCGTGAGGCGGGCCAGGCCCTGCTGCGGACCTACTTCTCCATTGCCCAGGCGTGGCAGCTCTCCGCCCGGGAGGCGATGACGCTCCTGGGATTACGCTCGCGCTCCACCTTCCACGTGTGGAAGGACGGAAAATCCGGCGCGCTGCCCCGCGACACGATCGAACGCCTCTCCTATGTGTTCGGCATCTACAAGGCGGTGCAGATCCTGCTCCCCTCGGCGGAGTCGGCGGACGCATGGCTGCGCAAGCCCAACACCGCGCCCCTCTTCGGCGGCGCCAGCGCGCTCGAGCGCCTCATGTCCGGCAATGTCTCCGACCTCTACGAGGTGCGCCGCTACCTCGACGCCCAGCGCGGCGGGGGCTGAGTGGCGCGCATCCGCTGGGCGCCCAGCTTTCGCCTGGTGCCCAGCCGCTTTCCCCCCGTGGGCCTGTTCGACCGCGTGGCCCGTCCCGAGGATCTCGACTTCGTGTTCGCCGCCGAGGCGCTCACCAACGACCGGCTGCGGGACGAGGTGGGCGAGCTGCGGCTCGTTGCGCCCGAGGATCGGGTTTCAGGTCCCGGCACCACGCCGGTGATGGCGGCATTCACGCACCTGAATCCCGAAGGCAGCCGCTTTTCCGATGGCAGCTACGGCGTCTACTACGCAGCGAAGGACATGGCGACCGCGATCGCCGAATCCGCCTATCACCGCGGGAAGTTTCTCGCGCGCACGCGGGAGGCGGCGGGCGAGATCGACCTGCGCAGTTACCTCGCCGACATTCGCGCTGACGTGGTGGATTTGCGCGGTTACGGGAGGCGCAAGAAACCCGACCTCATGAGCCCCGATAGCTACGCCGCATCGCAGGTGTTCGGACGCGAGCGGCGCACGTCGGGCGCCGGCGGCATCGTCTACGACAGCGTGCGGCGTGAAGGCGGCCTGTGCGTCGCGATGTTCCGCGCTCGGCTCGTTACCGCCTGCAATCAGGGGCCGAACGTCTGCCTGTTGTGGGATGGCGAACGTATCGTGGGTTGGTACGAGAAGAGTGCGCTGGTCAGCATCGCGTAATGACAGCGCTCCCGGGTTGTGGCTCGGTGGAGTCAGGTACTCATGTGGCGATTGTCTTGATCGCGGCATGACGCGCGACGTCATGGAGCTCATGCCAACGGCTTGATCGGCAAGTCAGGTTGGGAGAGGGCATGCCGCGTGACGTCATTGGGAAAGTCTCGCCGTCGTTGCCCGAGGCGGGGCCATAACGTCGCGCGCTATACCGCGTATCAAGCACCCGTCCCAAGGGATATTTGCCGGCGAGGGCCGGGAGAGGTTGGTCCTTGACTCTCCTACGGCCAAGGCCAGGGTTCCGCCACCCGAGCCTCGAGTCTAACGACCCCGGCGCTCACGAGTTCGCCTGCACCCAGCTCACGATGTCGGAAGCGCCCATCGCGCCGGCCTGGCGCGCCACCTCATGCCCGCCCTTGAAGAGTGCGAGCGTGGGGATGCTGCGGATGGCGAAGCGCGCGCCCAGCGCAGGCTCCGCTTCGGTGTCCACCTTCGCCAGGCGCACGTGCGGCTCCAGCAGGGACGCCGCCTGCACGAACTGCGGCGCCATCATCTTGCAGGGGCCGCACCACGGCGCCCAGAAATCCACCAGCACCGGGATGTCGTTGCGTTCGACGTGCGCGTCGAACGTGGCCGCAGTGAGCTCGGCCGGCCCCGCGCCGAAGAGGGGCTGGTGGCATTTGCCGCAGTTGGGCGTGCCGGGACGATCCTCCGGCACGCGGTTGGTGGTGGTGCAATGGGGGCACACGATGTGGCGGCTCATGGGAGTCCTTTCAGCGCCAGCAGGCGGCGCGCCGCGTCCAGTTGCTCGAGGAGATCCGCGACGAGCGCGGCGAGTTCCGGAGCCGCCTCGAAATCGCGCTCGATGCCGCGCATGCGCTGCACGCGCGTGAGGTGAGTGGCGGTGAACCGCCACTCGGTGCCCGAGCCCGCTGTCGTCAGCAGCCCTTCCGTGACGCGCTCGTGCACCCACGCCGCGTCCACCGCACCGCACGCCGCTACCTGCTCGATTGTGAGGCACGCCTCTTCCAGGCCGATGCCGATGACCACGTCGCGTTCGTTCATGACACACCTCCTGCCGCGCGCGGATCGAAGGCCGGGAACTCGCGCGCCATGGTTTCGTAACCGGCCTTGGCCTCGGGTGTATCTGCCGGAGGCAGCACCACCTGGAGGTCGAGGTAGAGCTCGCCCGGCTCCTTCGCCGGCACGCCCTTGCCCCGCACCCGCAGCTGCTTGCCGCTCTGGGCGCCTGCGGGGACGCGCACGCTGAGGGTGCTTCCGGGAATCGTGACCGGGACCTCCGCGCCGAGTGCCGCTTCCCACGGGGCGACCGGAAGCTTCACGTGCAGGTCGCGGCCCTCGAGGCGATAGCGCGGGTGCGGGTTGAAGTGGACCTCGAGCAGCAGGTCGCCCGCTGTCCCGCCGCCCACGCCCGGAGAGCCCTGGCCCGCGAGGCGGATCATCTGGCCCTCGTGGACGCCACGCGGGATTCTCACGCTCAAGGTGCGGTTCTCGATGTGCACGCGGCCATCCTCGCCAACGGTGGGCACGCGCAGCGTGATCTGGCGGGTCGCCTCGTTGAACGCATCCTCGATTTCGAGCATCACCCTGGCGTGATGGTCCTGGCCCTGGGCTCTGAAGTTGCCGCGGCCCGGACCCTGTCCCCGACCCCGACCCCGACCCCGAGCGCCGCGCCCGCCGCCCTGTCCGCCGAAGACCTCGCTGAAGAAGTCGCTGAAGCCCGCGGCTTCCTCCGGCGTGAACTCGTGGCCGGAGAATTCGTGGCCTCCATTCCAACCCGGCGGCGGGCGGAAATCCTGCCCCGGCTGGTAGCCGCTGCCGACCTGGTCGTAGGCCGCGCGCTTCTCCGGGTCGGAGAGGGCGGCATAGGCCTCGTTCACCTCCTTCATGCGCGTGTCCGCGTCCTTCTCCTTCGAGACGTCGGGGTGGTACTTGCGCGCAAGCTTCCGGTAGGCCTTCTTGACCTCGTCGGCGGTCGCCTCTTTCGCGACGCCGAGGATCTTGTAGTAGTCCTTGAATTCCATGGCTCGGTCCTTTGCCCCCTGAGATGGGGGCAGCCGGGCGTTAGGTCAAGGATGGGGCGCGCAGTTCCCGGGTTGTGGCACGAGGGGTGCGTCGATGCAGTAGCAGCAACATCCGATCTGGCAGTGCTGAAAGAAACCTAGCGAGGTGTTGCCCACGAATCCCGCAACGTCACCGCCCGGCTGAACACCGGCTTCCCCTGCTCCGATAGTTTCCGATCGGCCACGAAGTACCCATGCCGCTCGAACTGGCACACCTCCCCGGGAGCGGCGTCCCGAAGCAAAGCCTCGAGATAGGCGGAAATGACCCGCATCGACTCCGGATTGAGGTCATCGCGAAAATCGCCAGTCGCTTTCCCCGGGCTCGCCGCCTTGAACAGCCGGTCGTAGAGCCGCACCTCGCTGGAATACGCATGCCCGGCGCACACCCAGTGGATGTTCCCCTTCACCTTGATCGCCTCGGCGCCAGCCGAACCCGACTTGGTCTCGGGCAGGAAATCGCAATGCACCTCGGTAATCTCGCCCTCCGAAGTCTTCGAATACCCCGTGCACCGCACCACGAAGCCGTACTTGAGCCGCACCTGGTTGCCGGGGAATAGCCGGAAGTATCCCTTGGTGGGCTCCTCCATGAAGTCCTCCCGCTCGATCCAGAGCTCGCCGGACATCGGCAACATGCGCTTGCCGAGGTCCGGTTGCTGCGGGTGGTTGGGGGCGAAGCATTCCTCCACGTGCCCGGCAGGCCAGTTGTCGATCACGAGCTTCAGGGGATCGAGCACGGCGATGCGCCGCGGCGCGATCTCGTTCAGCACCTCGCGCTGGGCATCCTCGAAGATCGAGTAGTCGATCACCGAGTCGGCCTTGGAGACGCCCACGCGGTCCATGAAGAGCCGGATGCCCGCGGGAGTAAGGCCGCGGCGCCGCGCGCCCACCAGCGTCGGCATGCGCGGGTCGTCCCAGCCGTCGACGTGGCCTTCCTCCACCAGCTGGCGCAGCACGCGCTTGCTGGTGACGGTGTAGGAAAGGTTCAGGCGCGAGAACTCGATCTGCTGCGGCAACGGCCGCTGCAGCAATCCAAAAGTAGCGATGCGCTCCAGCAACCAGTCGTAGAACGGCCGCTGGTCCTCGAACTCGAGCGTGCACAGCGAATGGGTGATGTTCTCCAGCGCGTCCTCGATCGGATGCGCGTAGGTGTACATGGGATAGATGTGCCACTTGTCGCCGGTGCGGTGGTGCTCGGCGTTCTTGATGCGGTAGATCGCCGGGTCGCGCATGTTGATGTTGGGCGAGGCCATGTCGATCTTCGCGCGCAGGATGTGCACGCCGTCGGCATGTTTGCCGTCGCGCATCTCGTCGAAGAGGCGCAGGTTCTCCTCGACGCCGCGCTCGCGGAAAGGCGAGGGCTTGCCCGGCTCGGTGAGATTGCCGCGGCTGGCACGCATCTCGTCGGCCGATTGCGAATCGACATACGCGTCGCCGTGCTTGATCAATTCAACCGCGAACTCGTACATCCACTGGAAGTAGTCGCTCGCGTGGTACAGGTTCTCGTCGCTGGCACCCCAGTGGAAGCCGAGCCAATGCACGGCATCCAGGATGCCGTCGACGTACTCCTGCTCCTCCTTCTCCGGGTTGGTGTCGTCGAAGCGCATGTGGCACACGCCACCGTACTGCTCTGCGAGCCCGAAGTTGAGGCAGATCGACTTGGCGTGGCCGATGTGCAGGTACCCGTTCGGCTCTGGGGGAAAGCGCGTGCGGATCTTCGCCGGGTCCGTGGGCGCCGCGGCGTGGGTGGCCGTGGGGCCGGGCTCGCCGCCCCACTTGCGGTGGGCGTACTTGCCCGCCTCCAGGTCGCGCTCGATCGCCTGGCGAATGAAATTGGTGAGATGCGCGCCCTCGGTGGGGGGCGTCTTGGGGTCGTTGGGCATACGCTCTAAGAGGGGATTGCTGCGGTGCAAAACCCCTATTCTGCCCGAGGTGCGCGAGGCGGTGCCGCCACCGCGCCGCCCCCGCAATTGCCACTTGCGTGGGTAGGGCCATTTGCCGCCAGCGTCCTTACCATGGGAGAGTTCGATGCACGCCAAAACCAACAATTGGAGCACTCAATGAACTTCCGCCCATACGGCTGGATGCACGTCGACCACGTGAAGGAACTCCTCAATCCGTTCCAGCCACTCGCCTGGTCCGGGAAGGCGAATTTCTATCAGTGGGTCGAGGACATGCGCAAAGTCCTTGGCGACAAGATCTGGCCCAATTGGGACGACGCTAAGCGGAGATGGCGGGGAAAGGCGGTGGGAAGCATGGAGGACCTCACCGAATACGACCTGAAAGTCATGCAGGAACCGCTTTCGAACATGCCGCTGGCGGCATTCTCGACCAAAGGCTGTCCGACTCACGAAGACTTCTTCTATACCGAGGATGGCCGAGACGGCGGGCGACCGGGAATGGGCCTGAAACACTACCATCCCGCCCTTGACCCCAGCGTTACCCAGCGCAATCCGGTTGGAATGTTCTACACGGGCTTTGCGGAGCTGGCTGGCTCCACGTCGCTGCTACTGAAGCAGACCTTGCAGCGTCCGCGAGCGTTCCAGGTCTGGCCACTTCAGGGTGATCCACCGTTTTATCGCTATCACGGAGACACCGCCGATTCGCCCTCAATGATCTCCGGCCATTGCTTCGAGGGGTGCCTCGCGGGGGCATGGGTGGCGCTGCGGCACTGTCAATGGGTAAGCGGCATCAATTGGCAGGAAGTTGAACCAACGATGCAGCAGTGGTGCGTGGACATCGGTGATCGACGCGTCTATGCGCAAATCCATTATCCCAGCGATAACATCGCGTCGTGGTGGGTTGCGCTCAACTTTCTTCGCGCGATCGAAAGCCAGGGATTTGCGGACGCAAGCTGGTTGCGCAAGTTCTTGCTCAAGGCAATCCCGCGAAGCACGGTATACAGATTGATGTGCGCAGATCACCCTCCCTGCGACCTCTGGACGGAGTTGCACGCAGAGGTGGGAGAACCGTCAGCGAAATGACGGCCCGTGCGCCCAGGCGACCAACGCCAAACGCTTGCCCGCCGCAATCGGCGTCACTCGGTGGCATAGGAAAGAAGGAAAGATGGTCGCGGCACCCTGGCACTGCCAGAACTCGTTCTCTCCGAATGGCGCGATTTCGAATCGTCCCCCTTTGAAGTCTGTCGGGGGATTGAGCGGTACCGTCAGGCTGAGTTTGCGGGTCGAAGTCACCCCTGTGACTGCATCGATGTGCCAGTCGAATCCTGGCCCTTCGGGGTACTCGGCCACCAGGATCGGGTCGACGAATCCCATGAGCGCGAACCCAAATCGCTCATTCGCCTTAAGAAAGATTTTCCCCACTTCCTCGTAAAGCCATGTCCATTCCGAGTCCGGGAACAGCCAGTGTCCATCGGCACGTCGGGCATTGGGTTGGGCATGGCTCACATTCGAGGTGGATGGTGAAATCGATCGGGCGCGTAACGCAATCGATTCGCAAGCCGCCCCCTGAAATCGATCAGGAAATGTCACGGGTATCGACAACGCGTCATTGTGGCTGATATCGTTCGCAGGCCTGCCGGCATCCAGCAGGCGGAAGAGCAAGTCCCCGTACTGCCAAGGGATCGAACTCTCTTCAGGATTCGACAGGCTTGTTTCCACGTCCATCGATGGAGGCAAAGAGGAGTTGATGCGGACGGCCATTGATCAAGTTGAAGCCGGCGCCGCCCGGCTTGGCCCAGGCCATTACCTCGTCAAGCGTCCACTGGGGTTCCATTTGGTAGATCTCGAGGCTCAGGGCGTCTGCGACTCCGGCCTTGCCGCTCACCGGCTGAACATCGATTGCCATACCAACCGTCTTGTCGTTCCAGATCATGTGAAGTGGAAGCGCCGGCGTGATAGCCGCAGTTTTCGTCGACGCGCCGTGCGCCGAACAAACCCAGAAGTAGACGTAGATTTTGCCGTCGGGCTTGGCATGCTCCTGTCGATACTCCTTCATGTGCGACTCCTTCTCTGTGGTGGGGTGAACGGGCTTCGTGCTATTGGCGGTCTCTGCGTATTCGCGATCCTTGGTGCCCCGGCAGGGGCGCAGCCGATCGTTTTCTTGGAGCCTGCGGGGGCACCCGCGCTGCTGAACGGAGATCAATTCGTCCAGGAATTCTCACGCCCCTCGCTGGCGACATCAAGATACCCACTCAAGAGGGTTCCTGTCGACTTGTTCGATGTAGGAGTGCTGGCCGGACAGATCGACTCGGTGCTTGCCTTGCGTCCTCGCATGATCGTCTCTCCGGCGTCGAGGGCGGCCAACTTTGCGAAGGACCGCACTCGAGACATTCCGGTGCTGTTCGTTTCCCTCGGAGATCCGGTGAGCCTCGGACTCTTGGCAAATCCAGACCGTCCCGATGGAAACGCCACGGGCTTCACTTATCGAATGTACGACTATCGGAAATTGTTCGAAGTGACGTCCGAAGCCGTCGGTCCCAAAGCGACGGGTTGCCTGCTGGTCGATCGCCTCTGGATGGCCCTGCCCCGATACAAGGAACTCACCCTCGATATCGAGAAGTCCCTTGGCCTCAAGGTGCTGGTCATTGCCGAGGATGACGTTGAGGCTGCTCTCGCGCAGATCAGGAAGCTTCGTGTGGACGCGTGGATCGTTCCAGACACGGCAATGGCGAGAAAAGGAGGGGGGAAATTGGCGGGCGCATTGTTGTCGCGAGGGGGCGTCGTAGTCACGGAGTTGGAATCGATCTTTTCCGGCGGCGCTCACGTCCTGGTCGCTCCCGACATCGAGCGCCCGATGCAAACCCTTGCGGAGATGGCGTCGCAGATACTGAAAGGCGTTCCGATAGCCCAACTTCCCGTGACTCGGCCCAAACGTTGGACCCTCCAATTGAACATGGCTGCAATCAAAAAGGGCCCGCCAGCGAAGTGGGACAAGCTGTTGAGGCGCGCGGACAAGTTTCTGCATGCCCCCCCCTAGAGTGCGGAATGATAGCCACCCAACGACGCGCATACCCGACCTATGCGAGTAGGAACGGACATCCCGCGCTCAGACTCGAGAGGGGGCTGGTGACCTCATGAGTCCCGCCGCCGTAGCCACTATATTTCTTTCGGCGGCCCAGGTCGTCACGGCGGCGGTTGTCTTCATCGAACCAGCCATGGTCCCGCCCGCCAGCGGCTATGACCATTTCGCCGCCGCCTTTGGCGAAGCGGTCGCGAGGCGGCATCCGGATGCCAGGCTCGACCGCGTGAGTGTGAGGGTTGCTGACCTGCAGGCGCTGGCCGAGGACGTGGCGCATCTGGTTCCGCCTCCGAAGGGCGCCTTCGTCACCGCCCACACCGGGATCGCACGAGCGGTCGCGCGACGCTGGCCCGATGCGCCCCTGGTGCTGGTCACGATGGCCGACCCTATCGACCTGGTGCTTGTCGACGGCAACGGCCGCGCCACATCGAACGTGACCGGGATCACCTCGTACTCCCCCTTCGAGTACAAGCACCTCGAACTGCTACGCGCCGTGGCGCCCACGGCACGGAAGATCGGGGTTGTGGTCGATCGTCACTGGGAGGGGGAGGCGCTCTCGCGACGCCTGATCGCCGAGGCCCCACGCGGGCTAGGACTCTCGCTGACGGTATTCCCGATGGAAGGTCCCGCCGATCTATCCGGGCTTTCGAGTGCGACCGCGTCCGCCATGGATGGCTGGCTGATCCCCGATACGCCGACCAACCGCGAACAGGCGCGCGGCATCGGGGCGGCCCTGGCCTCGACGAGGAAGCCCTCGATCGGCGGCCACGAGTCCCATGTCGCGGCGGGCGGGCTCATGGCCTATTTCCCCGCGGATGTCGACGGGTTTCGGCGAGCGGCGGGAATGGTCTCGACAATCCTCGGCGGAGTCCCCGCTCGTAACATCGCCTTCGACCGGCCGCGTGCTTTCCGCCTAGTGATCGATACGCGGGCGGCGCGGCAGATGGGTATTGCGATCCCCGCGGATCTCCTCAAGCGCGCCGACCGCGTGATCCAGTGATCCTCGCTCTCGCCGCCGCCGGCTGGATCGCCTTCATCGCCCCCGACTTCCCGCAGAGCCGCAGCCTCTTCGCCGAGCTGCAGGCGCGCGCGGCCGGCGACTTGAAAGCGCGCGATCTCGAGTTGCGCTTCATCCCCCTCCCTGCAGACGATCGCGGTGCTATCGGATTGCCGATCGCAGCGGCCCTCGAGGGCAAGCCGATGATGGTGATCGCGCCCGCCGAGGAAATCGCCATCACTGCGAAGCGCCTCTCGGACTCCCGCATTCCCATCATCTTTTCCACCCGCGCCGACCCGGTCCGCAGCGGCCTCGTGAAGTCGCTCTCCCGCCCCGGCGGCAACGTTACCGGCATCTCCTACGACGTCGGGATCGAGCGCAAGCAACTGGAATTGCTCCGGGAGATCGTCCCCGGAGTCCGCCTTGTCGGAGTGCTCGCCGACGAGAGCTGGAGCACCGAGAATGTTTCCGCGCCGATCACCGCGCGCTACGAGGCGGAGCTCGGCTTGCGCCTTCGCATCTTCAACGCGATCAACCCCGAAGACGCGGTGCGGCTGACCCGCACTCCGGAGGCCCGCGAAGTCGACGCCTGGCTCATCCCCATCACCAACCACAACGGCCGTGCGCGTAACGAGGTGGTGACGGCAATTCGCGATACGAACAAGCCCGCCATCTACGGACGTACCTTCTTCGTCGACGCGGGCGGGCTCGCTTCCTACCAGGAGGTGATCCGCCAGCCGATGGCGATCTTCCACGAGATGATGCGGGCGATTCTGAAGGGCAAGCCGGCCGGCGATATCCCCGTGCGGCGTCCGCGGGACTTCGAGCTCGCGTTGAATCCGGCCGAAGCGGAGCGCCTGGGACTCAAGTTCCCTCCGGCGCTGCTGCGTCGCGCCGACCGCATCGCCTCGCCGGTGCCGAGCCCGTGAAATAAGCGAAGCGATCGGGGCGACCCCAACAACACCGGGGCAGTGCCGGTCCGCCCGCTAGGGGAACCCCCAAACCGGCGGTAGACTGCGGGCAAATGGCCCGCATCGCCGCCCGATGACTACCGCCACTTCCCCCCGCGAGCAGCTCGCCCGCTTCGCCGCGCTGTACGCCGCGGGCTCCCATTCCGAGGCGCTGCAGCTGGTAGATGCGCTCATCGCCGCCATGCCCGGTGAGGCGACGCTCCTCTTCCAGCGGGCCCGGGTCCTGAACCAGCTCGAGCGCTTCGACGAGGCGCGGACCGCCGTCAAGACCGTCGTTGCGAAGAAGCCCGAGCACGCCAGCGCCTGGACGCTGCGCGCCGAGCTGGGCGAAGCCGAAGGCGTCACCTACGATCCGGAGCCGGACCTGCGCCGCGCCATCGCGCTCGACCCCAAGCTCGCCCGCGCGCGCTACATCCTCGCGGTGGTCCTGCGCGAGAAGGAGGTGGAGGAGGAAGCCGCCACCCAGCTCGACACCGCGCTGGAGCTCGACCCGCGCCTGCACGAAGCCATCGCCTACCGTGCCTCGATCCTGCGCTCCGACAGCTGGGCCGATCCCGAAGCGGACGCGAAGGAGGGCATCGAGATGGTCACCTCGGTGCACGGCTTCAAGTTCCGCAAGCCCGACCTGGAGCGCGCGGTGGCGGAGCTCGATCGCGCCATCGCGCTCAAGGCCGAGCCCGCCTACCGCTACCAGCGCGCCGACGTACTCCATGCCCTCGGCCGCTACGACGAGGCGGTCGCTTCCTTCGAGGCGCTGCAGCTGGACCTGCCTTCGGGCCACCCGGTGAAGGAGTTGGCGATACTCGGCCGCAAGAGGAGCGAGAACGGCGGGGCCGGCGAGCGCGAGGAGATCGCGCAGGTGCTGGAGCAGACGCTCTCGAACTTCTCCGACAAGGAGAAGGAGAATCTCTCCTACGACCAGGCCGCCGCCGTGGTGCGCAGTGCCGCCGAGGGCGTGCGCCGGGGCAAAAGCGTCACCGAGTCGATGTCGGACTTCGTCTCCGACTCGCCCGAGGACATGACGGCGGTAAGCATCGCGTGGCAGATCCGCCAGCTCGCCGAGGAGGCGGTGCCCGACTACGTGCCCACCAACGCGCGCGACTACCCGGTGCACCAGCGGGCCTGGGCGGCGACCTGCGACAAGAAGCTCGCGAAGGAAGGGTTCATCAAGCTGGGCGACTTCGATCCCGTGCACCTCGCGGCCACCCTCGCTCGCAAGCAGATGCTCTCAATCCACACGCGCGAGGACGGCTACTGCACCGCGGCGGTATTCAGCATGAAGCCCAAGTGGCCCGGGTTCGCCGCCTGGGCGATGCTCAAGATGAAGGGGCAGTTGCGCACCGCGCGCGTGGTGGAACTCGAGACCGCCTTCGACGACGACACCGTCATCTCCACCAGCAACGCGGGCGGCGTGAACCCGTACGAGCAGGGGCCGCACTTCCGCGCCGAGAAGCTGCCCGCGGGCACCGAGCTGGAGCGCGTGCTCGCCACCCACGTTTCCCGCGTCGCCGATTACTCCAACGCGCACCTGCGCGCCAACCCGCGCGTGATCCGCAACCTGGCGGAGGTGACGGAGCAGCAGGCGTTGCAGACGGTCTCGAAGAACGCCTACCGCCGCTCCATCGGCTTCGTCTCCGAGCCCGAGCTGCGCGCGCTGATG
>JBBQBW010000014.1:0-13524 GCA_038318025.1 Burkholderiales bacterium
CGCTTCGTGAACCGGCTCGCCGCCCATCCAGCGCAGGCCTCCGTGCTCCTCGCCGCCGTCACCCACAACAACTTCACCACCGGCGCGATCTATCGCACCTCCGATGACGGCGCCACCTGGGCCCGCGTTTCGGACCTGAAGGCGCTCGACATCGCATTCGACCCCAACGACCCGTCGCGCGCCGTGGCCGGCCTCGACGCTGGCGCCATCGCCTACTCGCGCGACGGCGGCGCCTCCTGGCAGCGTTCCGCCGCCTTGGTGGGAACGCCCTCCGGCCGCGGCAGCACCGCACGAGCCGAGATCGCCTTCTCCCGTTCGGTCCCGGGGCTGGTATATGCCTCGGTGGACAATGAGAAAGGCGAGGTCTGGCGCTCTACCGACGCCGGCGCCACCTGGGAGCAACTGTCCACGCCGAAACACCTCGGCAGCCAGGGCGACTACGACAACGCCATCTGGGCCGACCCGCTGGACGCGAGCCACCTGGTGGTCGGGGGCCTCGACCTCTTTCGTTCCACCGACGGCGGCACCACCTTCACGCAGGTGAGCGACTGGCGCGCGGCGCCCTCATCGCCCCACGCCGACCACCACGCGCTGGCGGCGCCGCCCGATTACGGGCCGCAGAATCCGGTGCTCTACAACGGCAACGATGGCGGCGTGTACCGCGCCGCCGACATCCGTGTCGTGACCTCCGCGGGTGCCGGCAACGGCTGGACCCATCTGAACGCGGGACTCGCCGTCACCCAGTTCTACAGCGGCGCCGGGCGCTCCGCCACCGGCGGGCGCGTCGTGGGCGGCACCCAGGACAACGGCTCGCTGATGCTCTCCCAGGGCCAGTGGCGGCCGGTGCGCGGCGGCGATGGCGGCTTCGTCGCCGTGGATCCCGCGGGCGACGCGGCCTACGGGGAGTACGTCTACCTCGCGCTGCACCGGTCGATGAACGGCGCCAACGCGATCTACATCTGCAACGGCATCACCGAGGGCATGCCCGACGAGAACGGCGCCACCTACTGCGGCGCCAACGCGACTAAGAAGGCCAACTTCATTGCGCCCTTCGTGCTCGACCCCAACAACGCCAACCGCCTGCTGGCCGGGGCCAACTCGCTCTGGGTGACCGACAACGCGCGCGCCGTACCGTCGTGGCGCACCATCAAGGCGCCTTCGGCGGCGAGCGAGAACTACATCAATGCCATCGCCGTCGCGGCGGGCGACGGCAACGCCATCTGGGTGGGACACAACAACGGCGAGGTGTACCGCACCCGCGATGGCCTGGACCCCGCGCCCACGTGGACCCGTGTGGGGCAGGGAGTCCTTCCGGCGCGCCGCGTGCAGCGCATCTTCATCGACCGCGACGACCACAACCGCGCCATCGTTGCCGTCACCGGTTTCGTGGTCAATAACGTCTGGCAGACCCTCGATGGGGGGGCGACGTGGTCCTCCATCACCTCCAACCTGCCGGCCGCCCCGGTGTTCGACGTGACGCGCCATCCGCGCAATTCCCAGTGGCTCTATGCCGCCACGTCCGTGGGCGTATTCACCAGCGAGGACGGCGGGGCCAGCTGGTCGACCACCAACGAGGGGCCCGCGAACATCCGCGTGCGCGAGCTCTTCTGGCTCGACGACGCGACCCTCGGCGCCGCCACCTACGGCCGGGGCATGTTCAAGGTCGCGGTCGACACCACCGGCCCGGGCAACTACCAGGACCTGTGGTGGGCAGGCGCCGCCGAGAACGGCTGGGGCATGAGCATCGCCCAGCACGGCGCCACGATCTTCGCCGTGATGTTCATCTACGACGCCAATGGCCAGCCCACGTGGGTGGTGATGCCGGGCGGAAGCTGGGACGCCGGTTTCACCCGCTACAGCGGGCCGCTGTACGCGCCCACGGGCTCGTGGTTCGGCAGCTACGACGCCTCGCGCTTCAACGTCGGCGCCCCGATTGGCAACGCCTCCATCGCCTTCGCGGGCACCTCGCGTGCGACCCTCACGTACACGATCAGCGGCATCTCCGGGACCAAGTCGATCGAGCGCCAGGCCTTCGGCCCGCGGGACGCGACGCCGGTGGCGAGCTACGCCGACCTCTGGTGGGGGGGCACGGCGCAGAACGGTTGGGGCGTCGCGATCCACCAGCAGTACCGGACCCTCTTCGCCATCTGGTATACGTACGATGCCAACGGGCGCACGGTCTGGTACGTGATGCCGGGGGGCGCCTGGACTACGTCGCGGCATTTCGCCGGCGCGGCCTACCGCGCCACCAGCTCACCGTGGCTGGGCACTCCCTACGCGGCGGGGAGGTTCCTCACGCAACCCGTCGGCAACGTCTCGTTCACCTTCACGGACCTCGACCACGCCATGATGAATTACTCGATCGACGGGGTGCAGCGCGCCGAGCCGATCACGAGGCAGCCGTTTTGAGCACGGCGTGCGAGCTCTGCTCCAGCCCCGGCGGGCCGGTCCTCTGGCAGAATGACCTCTGCCGCGTGGTACGGGTGGACGACCCGGACTACCCCGGCTTCCTGCGGGTGATCCTCGGGCGCCACGCGCGCGAGATGTCGGACCTCACCGCTGGGGAGCGCGAGCGCCTGATGGCGGTGGTCTTCGAGGTGGAGGCGGCCGTGCGCGAAGCGATGCAGCCCGACAAGATGAATATCGCGAGCCTGGGGAACATGACCCCCCACGTGCACTGGCACGTGCTGCCGCGCTACGCCGACGACCGCCACTACCCCGCGCCGATCTGGGCCGCGCCGCGCCGCGATTCGCGCGCGGTTCCGGAGCGCGAGGCCCGGGCCGCGCGCCTCGCCGAAGCGCTCCGCGTGCGCCTCGGCGCCTGACCATGTCCGCCTCGCCGCCCACCACCCGGTCACTGCCCTTCGCCGAGGCGCGCAGCTGCAAGGAGTGGCTGAACGCCCTGCCGCTCACCAACATTCCGCAGGCGCAGTCGCTGGTGCTGGAATCGCTGCGGCAGCTGAACTCGTCGCAGTTCGACGCGCTCGAGCGCCTGAAGTGCCTCGAGCTCATGCGCGACAAGGCCGCGTTCCTCCAGGGCGAGCAGCGGGCGCGCTACTTCGGCAAGACCTTGCCGCTCTCGCCCAACGACGCGGCCGCGTGGTCGACGAACCGCACCCTGCTGGAGGAGATGGAGGCCGGGTATCGCCGCTGCCTGCTGGAGGCGCGCGGTGCCCGCGGGGAGTTGGCAGTCCACGTGGCGCTGATCACGCAGCGCGTCGTGCGCTACGTCGGCGCCCAGATGTTGTTCCCGGCGCTGGTCTATCGACGTTTCGACCCCAAGCTCTGGGAGCGGCTCCACGGCGAGCTCGCGGCGGCGGAATCGGCGGGCGTGGCGAACGAGCCGGTGAAGGATTCCCTCGGAAGCGATGACGGCAACACCAGCGTCGCCGAAACCTACGTGCACATGGTGCTGTTCCAGGCCGCTTATCTGTCGGAGATGACCGCGCCGCAGATGGATTTCGCGGAAGGCTTGCTGCGCCTCTGGGCGCGCCGCGTGGCGCTGCGTCCCGGGGCCACGGCTCCCGCGTCGGGCTTCGCGATTCATCCGCTGGCCGTCGACCTCGCGCGCGACATCGGGGCGCGGCCCCTCGCCCCGGGCGACGCCCGCGAGTCGCACCGCGTGCTCGACACCGAGCAGCTGTCGCGCACGCTGCGCAAGCGCATCCACGCGCTCCTGAACGACGATGACCCGGCGACTCTGGGCCTGCCGGCGGTGGCTTCGCCCGACGACGCGCGGGTGCAGCTGCAGCGCCTGCACCGCCTGTGGTGCGAGGGCGCGCCGCCGCGCCCGCCGGCCAAGGTCCCGGCGGAGAAGACCGCCGGCCTCGCCTTCGGCATTCCCGAGATAGGATTCTTCCTCACTGGCGGCAAGGCCTTCGAGCAGCCGGACCGCAAGCGCGAGATGACGCGTCAGGAGAAGCAGGACATCGAGGTGTTCGGCCGCATCACCGAGCGCACCCAGAGCTTCATGGTGTCGGAGCTCAACTACAGCCTCGAGCCGTGGATCGTTGTGGACGAGATGATGGGTGCGTGGCGACTGCAGCGTCCCCCCACCGCCTCCAAGGGTGTGGCGATCGGCCGGCTGGTGGCGATGCGCGTGGGTGACACCGGCCAGTTCTTCCTCGGCATGCTGACCGCACTCGCCCACGAAACCGATGGCCGGCTGGTGGTCACCGTCACCCTCTTTCCCGGCAAGCCCGAAGTGGTCGCCGCGCGGGCGGCCGACGCGCGCAACCGCTCCAACGCCCAGTGGTCGCCGGCCTTCCGCCTGCCAGCCCTCGAGCGCATCAACATTCCCGAATCCCTGGTGGTGCCGAGCGGGGTCGCCTCCCGGGGCCGCGGCATCGAGGTGTGGAAGGAAGGCCCGCACGAGTCCACCGTGTACGAGATCCTCGAGCGCGGCACGGACTTCGACCGGATCTCGACCTTTTGAGGTTGGGGCCCGCTGCGCCTTCCGGGCGCGGCCCTGCCGTCGCGGGGCTGCTGGCGCTCCTCGCGGGCGCGGCCTGGTGCGCCTGGCTCGCCTCCTCCGGCGCGTTCCTCTCCGACGATTTCGTGCAGCTGGCCAACTTCGGCCACTGGGACGCCAACGGCGTGCTGTGGGAGCGGGTACTCGCGCGCTTCGGCGCGAGCGTGGATGGCGTGAACGGCTTCTGGCGCCCGCTCGCCTATCTCACCTACGCGCTCGACTACGCGGCGCATGGCGCCGACGCCCGCGGCTGGATTGCCGTGAACCTCGCCGCGCACCTCGCCAGCGCGGCGCTGGTGGCGGCGTTGGTGGATCGCCTCGCGGGGGACGGCAGCGCGGCCACGCGCGTGTCCGCGGTGTTCGCCGGGACGTTCTTCTTCGCCTGGTCGCCGGGCTGGGAGGCCACGTTGTGGATCGCTTGCCGTTACGACAGTCTCGCCACCTTGTTTACGTTGCTGGCGGCGTGGGCCTTCGCGGGCGGAAGGCGCGCCGTCGCGCTGGCCGCGGTGGCGCTGGCGCTCATGTCGAAGGAATCGGGGTCGATCGCCTTCGTGCTGGTGGGAATGCTCGCGCTCGCACGTGCCGCAACCCGCGAGGGCGTGGCGTTGCGGGAGCGGCTCGCGGCCGTCGCTCGCGAGCTCTGGCCGTTCGTGGCACTCGGGCTCGCCTACATCGCGTTGCGCATCGCCCTCTTCGGCTCCGCCACGCGGGTCTACGCCGGCGTGGAGATCGATCCGTTCACGCGCGAGCACGCGCTGCGGCTTATCGCCTCGGGGGTGCAGTGGGGGCACGCGAACTTTCCGGGTCGGCCGGGCGCGCGGCTCGCTGCTTTCGGCGCCACGGTCTGCCTGCTGGCCGTCGGGGTGTCGCTCGCCGCCCGCTCGCGCGCGGCGTTTGCGGCGCTCGCCGCGGTCCTCGCGACGCTGGCGGCCGCGCTCGCGATGCTGCTGCCGCACCTGCCGATGTTCGACCCCAGCGGCCTCGGCGGGCGGCTCTTCTACCTGCCCGGGGCGCTGCTGGCGCTCGCTCTCGGCCTCGCGGTCCACGCGCTGGGACGAGTGCCGCCTGGGCTCGCCGCCGTGGGAAGCGCGGTCGCCGCCGCGCTCCTCGCCGCGCATCTCTACTGGGGCTGGCGCGCCACCCAGGAGTACCGCTCGGTCCAGGGGCAGATGCATGCCGTGATCGCCGCCGTGGGCGCCATGGGCGCCGCGCCGCGCGCGCCGCCCGCGGTGCTCTTCGTGCCCGACCTCATCGGACGCGTCGCCTTCGGCCGCAACGCCCAGGCGGGATTGATGTTGCCGCCGGTTCAACCGGCGCCGCTCAGCGCGCGCGTGCTGGTGCAGCTGGACACCGAGATGGGCGCCCTGCCGCGGAAGATCGCCGCGGGACTCTTCGACGCGCTGCCGAGCCGGAGCCTGTTCGATCTCATGGACGTGGGCGGCGCCCTCGCCGGAATGCGCGCCGTTGACCCGGGGGCGTACTTCTGCTGGAGTGCCGCCGAAGGCCGTTTCGCCCCGATGGACCCGGGCGCGGGGGAGGGCCCCCTTCCCGAGCGGCTCGCAGCCGCCTACGCCCGCGCTGGCTGCCGGGCGGCTTCGTCCTTGAAGTAGAACCGTTCCGCCACGGCGAAGAGCAGCAGCGCCGCCGCGAGGGACGCGAGGGTCCCCGCGACGACGAACGCCGCTGCGTAGGTGCCGCGCGAACCGGTGCCGAGCGTGCGCGCGAGGAGCTCGCCCACCACCTGCAGCACCATGAAGTGCACCAGGAAGAACGAGTAGGAGTAGCGCCCCAGCCAGAGGACCCAACGCGCGCCGAGGAGCCGGGCCAGGGTTCCGGTGGAGTCGAGCGCCTTTGCGAGGACCAGGCCGCAGGCCAGCGCCGAGAGAGGGTAGTAGAGGAGGTTGGCGTTCGACAGCCACTCGAGCTTGTTGGCGAGGGTGAAAGCAATCCATGCCGCAACCACCAGCCCCAGCGGCGTCTCGCGCGCGATCCTTTCGCGCTCAGGTGCGGCGAGGAAGCCCAGCGCCACGCCCGGGGCGAACAGCGAAAAATAGGCGAAGTAGACGGCTTTTTCCGAATCGATCCCCATCGCGAGGAAGAGCGGCATCACGATGCCCACGGCGAGCGCCACGCGCCATGCCTCGTTGATGCGCGGCACTTCCCTCACCCTCGCGAGCAACGGCACGGCGAGGTAGAACACGGCCTCGTAGGTGAGCGACCAGGTGACCGGGTTCACGGCCGCCACGCCGAGCACGAAGAACCCCTGCAGCAGCACCGCGTTGAACAGGATCTCGCCCGCGCCATAGGTGCGTCCCAGCCACCAGCTCACCGCCAGTGCGAACCCGACGCTCGCGGCGTAGGCGGGATAGACGCGCAGCCAACGGCGGTGCAGGAAGGGCTGCGCGCCGGGCCAGCGCCTGAGCGCGAGGCGTGCCATCAGGTAGCCGGAGAGGACGAAGAAGAGGTCCACGCCGTAGTTGGCGTGGCCGAGGAACACCAGCAGGCCGTCGGCCGCGCCCTGCACGCTGGGCCAGGCCTCACCCGTGGGCGGCAGGTCGTAGAGTCGCCCGCCGAGGTAGCCGAACAGGTGGACGCAGAACACCAGCAGCGCGGCGTAGCCGCGCAAGCCCTCGAGCGCATCGACGCGCCCCGGGCGGCTCATCGCGTGGCGGGCAGGCTTTCCAGCCGGTCGAGGAGGGTGCGGGCGGCGTCCTGCCCGGTCTGCTCCGCGATCTCCACGATGCAGGTGGGGCTGGTGACGTTGACCTCGGTGAGCCAGTCGCCGATCACGTCGAGCCCGGCGAAGACGATGCCGGCGCGAACCAGCTCCACGCCAACCGCCTCGCCGATCTCGCGGTCGCGCGCGGTGAGCGGGCGTGCCACGCCGGTGCCGCCCGCGGCGAGGTTGCCGCGGGTCTCGCCCTCGCGCGGGATGCGCGCCAGGCAATGGGAGAAGGGCTTGCCGTCGATCACCAGCACGCGCTTGTCCCCCTGCAGGATCTCGGGGATGAACCGCTGCGCCATCACGGTGCGCGCGCCGTAGTCGGAGAGCGTCTCGACGATCACGTTGCGGTTCGGGTCGCGTACGACGACGCGGAAGATCATGGTGCCGCCCATCCCGTCGAGCTTCTTCAGGATCACGTCGCCGTGGGCGTCGATGAACTCGTGCAGCCGCGCCATGTCGCTCGCCACCAGGGTCGGGGGGCAGAGCCTCGGGAAGCGCAGGATCGAGAGCTTCTCGTTCCAGTCGCGCAGCGCGCGCGGGGAGTTCACCACGCGCGCGCCCTCGGACTCGGCGCGCTCGAGCAGCAGCGTGGCGTAGTAATACTCCTGGTCGAAGGGCGGATCCTTGCGCATCAGGACCTGGTCGAAGCCGCCCACCGGCAGGTCGCTCTCCGAGGTGACACGGTACCAGTCGTCGTTGTCGCCGGAGAGGGCGAGCGCCTGGCAGGTGGCGCGCACGGCGCCGTCGCGCACGTACATGGCGCCCGCCTCGAACGCGAAGATCGCGTGCCCGCGCCGCGCGGCCTCGCGCATCATCGCGACGGACGAATCCTTGTAGGCCCTCAACTTCGGCAGCGGATCGACGACGAACGCGAGCCTCATGCGTTCGCTGCGCGCGCGGCCGGCTCCTGGACGCCCCGCACCAGCTCCTCCACCTCCACGGCGGCGGCCAGCATGGCAAGGCGCGCGATCACGCCGTAGGTGTAGAAGCGGTTCGGGGGATCGCCCGGCTGGCCGCCGCAGTCCGGGGAGTGGCAATCGGTCTCGAAGGCGAGGGGCACGAACTTGGCGCCGGGGGCATTGAGGTTCTCGTCGATGCCGCGCTCGGTGTGGACGCGATAGAAGCCGCCCACCACGAACTGGTCCATCATGTAGATCACGGGCTCGGCCACCGCGCCCGCGACGTTCTCGAAGGTATAGATACCCTCCTGGATGATCACCTCGTGTACCGGCTGGCTGTCCTTGATGGTGGCCATCTTGTTGCGCGTCTTGCGATTGAGGTTCCTCACTTCGTCGACGCTCTTCACCGTCATGATGCCCATGCCGTAGGTGCCGGCGTCGGCCTTCACGATCACGAAGGGGTCGTCCTTGATGCCGTAGTGGGCGTACTTCTCGCGGATCTCGGAGAGCACGAACTCCACGTTTGCGGCGAGGCAATCCTCCCCCTCCTTCTCCTGGAAGTTCACCTTGCCGCACTGGCTGAAGGCCGGGTTGATGGTCCACGGGTCGATGCCCACCAGCTTGGCGAATCCCTCGGCGATGCGGTCGTAGACATGGAAATGGTGCGACTTCCTCCGGGTGGCCCAGCCTGCCATCAGCGCCGGCACCACCGGCTGCTCGATGCCGGAGAGGATCGGCGGGACGCCGGCCGACAGGTCGTTGTTGAGGAGCACCGCGCAGGGATCGAAGCCGTCGAGGCCGACCCGGTTGCCGTGCCGCACGATCGGCTCGAGAGTGAGCTTGTCGCCCCCGGAGGCCTCGACCACGGTGGGCTCTTTCAGGTCGGGGATGAGGCTGCCCAGGCGCACCGTGAGGCCGGCGCCCTCGAGGATGCGCTTCAGGGTCGCCACGTTCTGCAGGTAATGCAGGTTGCGCGTGTGGTTTTCGGGCACCAGCAGGAAGCCGCGCGAGTCCGGGCAGATCTTCTGCACCGCCGACATGGCGGCGTGCACGCACAGCGGCAGGAACTCCGGATTGAGGTTGTTGAAGCCGCCCGGGAAGAGGTTCAGGTCCACCGGTGCCAGCTTGAACCCGCTGTTGCGCAAATCCACGGAGCTGTAGAACGGCACCTCGTGCTCGAGCCACTGGGTGCGGAACCAGCGCTCGATCTCGGGGCGCTGGTCGAGCACCACGCGCTCCAGGTCCTGCAGCGGGCCGGTCAGGGAAGTGGTGAGGTGCGGGACCATGTCGTCGGGAAAAGCCGGGTCGAGGCGGGGCGGCGCGGCGCCCGAGAGCCGGTACGCGGAAGGGGAAATCAGTTTACACGCCCATTTGGCGGCAGTGGCTCGTGGACCCGGCGCGCGAGCGGCCCGGGGACCGGGGGATGACTCTGCCGCGATGCTAGAATTCTTCGTTTTCCGCCCGTTTCCGGGCGGCGGACCGGCGCCATGACCACCGTGCAGACGCTCGCCTCGACCGTGACTCTGCTCGCGGCGTCGAATCTGTTCATGACCTTCGCCTGGTACGGGCACCTCAAGCACCTGCAGGCGAGCCCGTGGTGGGTGGCCGCGCTGGTGAGCTGGGGAATCGCGCTCGCCGAATACCTGCTGCAGGTGCCCGCCAACCGCATCGGGTACGCTGGCGGCATCAGCCTCGCGCAGCTGAAGATCATGCAGGAGGTCATCACGCTCGCGGTCTTCGTCCCCTTCGCGATGCTCTACATGGGCGAGGGTTTCAAGTGGGATTACGTGTGGGCGGCGCTGTGTCTCCTCGGCGCCGTGTACTTCATCTTCCGGTAAATGCACCTCCACATCCTCGGCATCTGCGGGACCTTCATGGGCGGCCTGGCCAAGATCGCGCGCGAGCGCGGCCACACGGTCACCGGCTGCGACGCGCAGGTGTATCCGCCGATGAGCGACCAGTTGCGCCGCATCGGCATCGAGCTGCACGAAGGCTACGACGCGGAGCAGCTCGACCGCTACCGCGCCGACCTCTACGTGGTCGGAAACGCGATGACGCGCGGCAAGCCCGTGATCGAGGCGATCCTCGACCGGGGACTTCCCTATGCCTCGGGCCCGCAGTGGCTCGCGCAGAACGTGCTGCTCGACAAGTGGGTCCTGGCGGTGGCCGGCACCCACGGCAAGAGCACCACCTCCTCGATGCTGGCCTGGATCCTCGAGGACGCGGGGCTCGAGCCCGGCTTCCTGATCGGCGGCATCGCGTGCAACTTCGACATGTCGGCGCGCGACAGCGCCTCTTCGTTCTTCGTGATCGAGGCCGACGAGTACGACACCGCGTTCTTCGACAAGCGCTCCAAGTTCGTCTGGTACCGGCCGCGCACCGCGATCCTCGCCAACCTCGAGCACGACCACGCCGACATCTTTCCCGACGTGGCGGCGATCGAGACGCAGTTCCACCACCTGGTCCGCATCGTGCCCTCGCAGGGCCTGCTGGTGGTGAACGGCCACCAGGCCGCGTTGGGGCGCGTGCTGGCGCGGGGGGCGTGGACGCCGGTCGAGCGCTTCGGCGCCGGGGAGGCCTGGAGCGTCGGCGCCTCGCCTTCCGATGACGCGTTCGAGGTGTGCCACGAGGGGGCGGTGCAGGGAATGGTGCGCTGGACCCTGATGGGCGAGCACAACCGCCAGAACGCGCTCGCCGCCATCGCGGCCGCCCGCCACGCCGGAGTGCCGCCGGCCCGCGCCATCGGGGCGCTGGGCCGATTCCGGGGCGTGAAGCGGCGCATGGAGCTTCTGGGAACCGTCGGCGGGGTCGCGGTGTACGACGACTTCGCGCACCACCCCACCGCGTTCGACACCACCATCGCGGGGCTGCGCTCCCGGGTCGGGGCGGCGCGCATCGTGGCGGTGTTCGAGCCGCGATCCAACACGATGAAGCTCGGCACCATGCATGAGCGCATGGCGCGCAGCCTCGCCGGCGCCGACCGCGTGCTCTGCTACGCGAAGGACCTGGGCTGGGATCCGGCCCATGCGCTCGCCCCCCTGGGGGACAAGGCATCGACCTTCCGCGACCTCGAGGCGATGCTCGAGGTGTTGCGCGTGGAGCTGCGCCCCGGCGACCAGGTGCTGGTGATGTCCAACGGCGGCTTCGGCGGGGTCCATCGCCGGCTTCTCGAGCGCCTCGCCGCCGGCGGGGGCGCGGCGCGATGAATAAGAACGAGTCGCGGCGCTGCGTGCCTGGGTCGCCGGGCCGCATCGTTCCCACCGATTGAGGATTGCCCGATGCACCGCTTCCGCATCCTGAACGTCTTCGCCCGCGACGGGCGCCTCACCGGCAACCCGCTCTGCGTGTTCGAGGACGGCACCGGCATCGACGACGCCACGCAGCAGGCGCTCGCCCGCCAGTTCAACCTCTCCGAGACCACCTTCATCCTGCCCTCGGAGCGCGCCACCGCGCGGGTGCGCATCTACACGCCTTCCTACGAAATGCCGTTCGCGGGCCATCCGACCCTCGGCACCGCGCACGTGGTGCGGGACCTGAAGGGGGGCGATGCCGTGGCGCTCGAGATGAAGGCCGGGATCATCCCCGTCAACGTGCAGGGTGAACGCTGGACCCTGCAGGCGGTGGCACCGCGCTCGCGCGCCGTCGACCTCACGCGCTCCGAGCTGGAGGAGATCCTGGGGCTCGAGCGCGGCGACGTGGGCGAATGGCCGCTGTGGGTGAACGCCGGCAAGGAACAGCTGGTGGTGCCGCTCACCAGCGCCGCGGCAGTGCGCCGCGCGCGGCCCGTGGCCCAGGCCTTCTCGCGGCTGAAGAGCGAGGACGGCCAGAGCATGGCCTACGTGTTCCACGATGCGGGCGACGCCGCCGGCACCGTCGAGGCGCGGTTCTTCTTTCCCAACGGCACCGCGATCCTCGAAGACCCGGCCACCGGGTCGGCCTGCGCCAACCTGGGGGGCTGGTTCACCGTGGTGCGGCCGCGCACCGACATCCGCCGCGCCATCTCCCAGGGAGAAGCGGTGGCGCGTCCCTCGACCCTGTACCTCGACGTGAGCCACGGCGCGATCCACGTGGGTGGGCGCGTGGTGGAGCTGGGCCGCGGCAGCATCGACCTTTGAAGACCCTCGTGTACCTGCATGGCTTCATCAGCGCCCCCGCATCACGCAAGGCGGTAATGCTTGGCGACTACGTGCGCAATTGCGTCGCGGGCCTCGAGATGCGCGTGCCGGCGCTCCACCACCGCCCGGCCGTCGCCATCGGCGAGGCCGAGGCGGCGTGCGCGGGCGTGGCCGCGCCGGACCTCACGCTTGTCGGCAGCTCGCTGGGCGGCTTCTATGCGACGGTGCTCGCCGAGAAGCTCGGGTGCCGCGCGGCGATCCTCAACCCGGCGGTCCATCCGCAGGGCCACTTCGCGCGCTACTTGGGCCCCCAGGTGAACCTCTACACCGGCGAGGCGTTCGTGCTCACCCCGGAGCACGTGGAGGAGTTGCGCGCGATGGACCCGCCCGCCCTTCGCGACCCGCGCCGCTACTGGCTGATCGTCGAGACCGGTGACGAGGTACTCGACTACCGCGAGGCGGTGGCGCGCTACGAGGGTGCCCTGCAATGCTTGGTGCAGGGCGGCGACCATGCGCTCGCGTCGTTCCACGAGCACGTTCCCGGCATTGCCGATTGGGCCCTCTCATGAAGCAGGTCCTGTTCGAGGAAGACGGCGCGTTCCGCGTCGGCACGATCCTCTCGGAGGCCGGCGCGACCCTGCAGGTCGAGGCCGCCCACGGCAAGCGCTCCAAGGTGAAGGCAACCGCGATCCTGCTGCGCTTCGACGGCCAGCCGCTCGCGACGCTGATGCCGGAGGCGCAGAAACTCGCCGAGGAGCTCGATCCCCAGTTCCTGTGGGAAGTGAGCGGCGGGACCGAGTTCGGCTTCGCGGACCTCGCGAACGAGTACTACGGGCGCGCGCCCGCCCCGCGGGAGGCCGCCGCGGTGGCGCTCGCGCTGCACGCGAACCCGATCCACTTCTACAAGCGCGGCAAGGGCCGCTACCAGGCCGCCCCCGAGGAGAATCTGAAGGCGGCGCTCGCCGGCGTCGAGAAGAAGCGCCGCCAGCAGGAGCAGGTGGACGCGTGGGCGGCGGAGCTCGCCGCGGGAACCGTCCCGGAGCCGATCGCGGCCCGCGCCGCGTTCCTCCTCTTCAAGCCCGACAAGATGGCGCTCGAATGGCGGGCCCTCGACCAGGCCGCCACCGCCGCCGGCCTCGCCCCTGCCCGGGTGCTCGAGCGCGCGGGATGGCTCGCGGGCCCCGAGGACTATTTCCTGCGCCGCTTTGCTTTCGAGTTCTTTCCCGCCGGCACCGGGTTCCCCGGGGTGCCGCCCCTGGAGACCCCACCCGAGCTGCCGCTCGCCACCGCGAGGGCCTTCTCCATCGACGACGC
>JBBQBW010000015.1:0-12896 GCA_038318025.1 Burkholderiales bacterium
GTCACGACGGCTCCTTCGGCCGCGCCCTCGGTATTCGCCGAGCCCACGCCGGGCAACAACGTGCGCTTCAACCTTCGCGACGTCGATTTCCGCCGCGGCAACACGGGTGAGGGGCGCGTGGTGGTGGACCTTTCCTCCGCCAACATCGGCATCGACATCCGCCAGCAGGGCCGCCAGGTCGTGGTCGACTTCATCTCGACCAACGTGCCGCGCAACCTCGTGCGCCGCCTCGACGTGGGCGACTTCGGCACCCCGGTGCGCTTCGTCGACACCTTCGAGCAGGCAGGCAACGCGCGCATGGTCGTCGAGCCCCGCGGCCTGTGGGAATACTCCGCGTACCAGACCGACTCCCAGTTCATCCTCGAGGTGAAGCCCCTCAAGGAAGACCCGAACCGCCTGGTGCAGAGTTCCACCCCCGGCTACGCCGGCGAGAAGCTGTCGCTCAACTTCCAGAACGTCGAGGTCCGCGCGGTGCTGCAGGTGATCGCCGATTTCACGGGCCTGAACATCATCACCAGCGACACGGTGGGCGGCAACCTCACGCTGCGCCTGAAGGACGTGCCCTGGGACCAGGCGCTGGACATCATCCTGCAGGCGAAGGGGCTGTCCAAGCGCAAGAACGGCAACGTGGTGCTGATCGCCCCGACCGACGAACTGGCTGCGAAGGAAAAACTGGCCCTCGAGGCGACCGCCGCGATCTCGGACCTGGAGCCGGTGCGAACCGAGTCGTTCACCCTCTCCTACGCCAAGGCGGACGACCTGAAGAAAATGCTCTCGGACAAGGACCAGAAGATCCTGTCCAAGCGCGGCAGCGCCAACGTCGACGAGCGCACCAACACGCTGTTCGTGCAGGACAGCGGCGGGCGGCTCGAGGAAGTGCGCCGCCTGGTGCAGCAGCTCGACATCCCGGTGCGCCAGGTGCTGATCGAGGCGCGCATCGTGATCGCCGACGACAAGTGGGGCCGGCAGCTCGGCGCGCGCTTCGGCACGCAGTCGGCCTTCAACAGCAGCAACTACAACTTCGGCGTATCGGGCACGGCGCTCGACACTTCGGTGCCGATCTCCAACAACCCGGTGTCCCGCGGCTCCGCCTCCCTCATCGTTCCCGGCGCGGCCCAGGGCCTGGGCGCCCCGCTGTGGGGTCCGGGCACGCAGGTCACGGGCCTGATCCCGACCGGCGCGCAGCCCGAGCAGCTCAACGTGAACCTCCCGGTGCTGGGCGCGGCCGGCAGCCTCGCGCTGTCGATCCTCAACCTGGGCAGCGGCAACCTGGTCAACGTCGAGCTCTCGGTGCTCGAGGCCGACAACCGCGGCAAGGTCGTCTCCAGCCCGCGCGTGATCACCGCCGACAAGAAGAAGGCGGTCATCTCGCAGGGTACCGAGATTCCCTACCTCACGGCCGCCGCCTCCGGCGCCACGACCGTGTCGTTCAAACCTGCGGTGCTCGAGCTTGCGGTCACGCCGCGGATCACTCCGGACGACCGGATCATCATGGACCTCGAGGTGAAGAAGGACGCGGTCGGGGTGATCTTCTCCGGCGTGCCCTCGGTGGAGACCAAGAAGGTCTCGACCCAGGTGCTGGTCGACAACGGCGACACGATCGTGCTCGGCGGCATCTACGAGCAGACCACGCGCCAGACGGTCGACAAGGTTCCGTTCCTCGGCGACATGCCGGTGGTGGGCGCGCTCTTCCGCCGCACCGTGAAGCAGGACGACAAGACCGAGCTCCTGATCTTCGTGACTCCCAAGATCGTGAAGGAGAGCCTGACGGTCCGCTGACCGCCGGGCGCCTTCCGCCCCCGAAGCCCCGGTCCGCCGGGGTTTTTTTTCATCGCGGCCCGCAGGCCGGACTCGCAGGAAGGCGCTTTGCGGCGATTCGCCCGAACGCCCTATGATGATGCGATGAGCAGCAACAATATCTTCCTCGTCGGCATGATGGGCGCCGGCAAGACCACCATCGGCCGCGCCCTCGCGCAGCGCCTCGGGCGAGAGTTCGTGGACACCGACCGCGTCCTTGTCGAGCGCACCGGGGTGCCGGTGGCCACAATCTTCGAGATCGAGGGCGAGGCCGCCTTCCGGCGGCGCGAGTCCGCGGTGCTCGCCGAATTCGGCGCCCAGGGCGGAGGCGTGATTTCCACCGGCGGAGGCGCGGTCCTCACGGCCGAAAACCGCGAGCTGATGCGTCGCCACGGCACCGTGATCTACCTGCGCGCCCGGATCGAACACCTGTGGGAGCGCACGCGGCACGACACTTCCCGGCCGCTCCTCGCCACGCCAGACCCGCGGGGAACCCTGTCGAAGCTCCTGATCGAGCGCGATCCCCTGTACCGCGAGGCCGCGCACCTCATCGTCGACACCGGGGCACAGAGCGCCGCAGCCCTGGTGGCGCGCGTGGCCGGGCAACTTGCCGCCCACGAGGCCGTGGCGGGCCGGCCATGAACCGCTTCGACTTGCGAGTGGAGCTGGGAGAACGCGGCTATCCGATCCACATCGGCGCCGGCATCCTCGGGGACGCCGCGCTCTATCGCCCCCACGTGGCAGGCCGCGGCGTGGCGCTCGTGACCAACGAGACCGTGGCGCCGCTGTACGCCGCCCGCGTGGAGTCGGCCCTCCGCGAGGCCGGCGCCACGGTGCACACCATCGTCCTTCCCGATGGGGAGGCCCACAAGTCGTGGCAGACGCTCGACCGGATCTTCGCCGCGCTGCTCGCCGCCCAGGCGGACCGCCGGACGGTGATCGTCGCAATGGGCGGCGGAGTGGTCGGGGACATGGCAGGCTTCGCCGCCGCGACCTACCAGCGCGGAGTGCTCCACATCCAGGTGCCTACCACGCTCCTCGCTCAGGTGGACTCCTCGGTCGGAGGGAAGACGGCGATCAACCACGAGCTGGGAAAGAACATGGTGGGAGCCTTCCACCAACCCGCCGCCGTCATCGCCGACACCGCGACGCTGGCGACGCTGCCGGCGCGCGAGTATGCCGCCGGCCTGGCGGAAGTGATCAAGTACGGGGCCATCCAGGACCTCACCTTCCTCGCCTGGCTAGAGGCCCAAGCCGCGGACCTCGCCAGCCGGGAGCCGGCGGCGCTGGCCCATGTTATCCGTCGATCATGCGAAATCAAGGCGGAGGTGGTCGCCGCGGACGAGCGCGAGTCCGGCGCCCGTGCGCTGCTGAACTTCGGCCACACCTTCGGCCACGCGATCGAGTCGGCGGCGGGATATGGACGCTGGCTCCACGGGGAGGCGGTGGCGATGGGAATGGCCCTGGCCGCGCGCTTCTCGGTTCGCGGCGGGCGCCTGGCGGTAGCGGACGCAGAGCGCCTCGTCTGCCTGATGACCCGCCTGGGCCTGCCGACCGAATCCCCGGCGTATCCAATCGACACCTGGCTCGAGTACATGGGGCGTGACAAGAAGAACGAGGGAGGCCGCATCACCCTGATCCTCCTCGACGCGCTGGGGCGCGCCGTGATCGCCCGCGACACCCCCGAGCAGGCGTTGCGGGAGTTCCTGCCGGTTTCCTAGGCAGGGCCCGGGTCGCGCTCGAGGCGCTTCAGGAACACGGCCATCTCGCGCGCCGCCTGCTTGTCACCGCGGTTCTCGGCAGCGGCGATGCCGGTGCGATAGGCCTCCGCGGCCTGCGTGCGCAAGCCCTGGTCGGCAAGGGCCTTTCCGAGGAGCTTCCAGGCGGCGGAATAGGCCGGATCCTGGGCGACCGCCTCCCGCAGGTGCGACGCGGCGCGCACCGGATCGGACTCCTTCAGGTACTGCGAGCCGAGGCTGAACCGCAGCAAGGGGCTGTCCTTGCCCGTGGCGAGGAGGGCCTCGAAGCGTTCGACGGCATTCATCCGGCCACGGTATCATGCCCCGGACCCTCGTCCAGGAGCCTTCCATGCTGCGTCTCATAAAAGTCGTGGCGGCCGCGTCCTTCCTCGCGCTCGCCCCTCCCACGTTCGCCCAGAAAGAGCGCGAGGTCGCGATCGGCCTGCAGGCGGCCATCACGTCGATCGACCCGCACTATCACAACCTTTCGCCCAACAACAGCCTCCTGCTGCACGTCTTCGAGCCGCTGATCAAGCGCGACGCGAACCAGAAGCTGGTTCCGGCCCTGGCGACCTCGTGGAAGGCGATGGACGACCTTACCTGGGAGTTCAAGCTGCGCAAGAACGTGCGCTTCCACGACGGCTCCCCCTTCACCGCCGACGATGTCGTGTTCACGCTGAAGCGCGTGCCCAACGTGCCCAACAGCCCTTCGTCCTTCGCTACCTTCACCAAGCCCATCGTCGACGTGAAGGCGACCGATCCGCACACCCTCGTCTTCAAGACCGCCACCCCCCACGTGCTGCTGCCGAGCGACCTCGCCTCGGTGTCGATCGTGTCGAAGCTGCATGGCGAGAAGGCCGCCACCGAGGACTACAACTCCGGCAAGGCCGCCATCGGCACCGGGCCCTACAAGTTCGCGGAGTACATCCCCAACCAGCGCGTGGTGCTGAAGGCCAACTACGGCTACTGGGGCGGCGAGGAGCCATGGGACAAGATCACCTTCAAGATCCTCACCAACTCCGCGGCGCGGGTCGCGGCGCTGCTGTCGGGGGACGTGCAGATGATCGAGACGGTTCCCACCTCCGACATCGCGAAGCTTTCCAAGGATCCCAAGTTCGCACTCTCGGACAAGGTGTCCAACCGCGTGATCTACGTGCACCTGAACCAATGGAACGATGTCACGGTGCCGTTCGTGACGGCCAAGGACGGCAAGCCGCTGGCGAAGAACCCGTTCAAGGACGCGCGCGTGAGGAAGGCGCTGTCCATTGCGATCAACCGCGACGCGATCGCCGACCGCATCATGGAGAAGAAGGCAGTGCCGGCGGCGCAGCTGCTGCCCGACTTCTTCTACGGCACGAGCAAGAAGCTGAAGCCCCCCAAGTACGATCCGGAGGGCGCGAAGAAGCTACTGGCGGAGGCGGGCTACCCGAACGGCTTCACCCTCACGATCCACGGTCCCAACAACCGCTACATCAACGACGCCAACGTGGCCCAGGCGATCGCTCAGTTCTACTCCCGCGCCGGCATCGAGGCGAAGGTGGAGACGATGCCCTCGAGCGTCTACTTCACGCGCGCCACCAAGGGCGAGTTCGGGTACATGCTGCTGGGATGGGGCACGGAGTCGGGGGAGCAGGGCTCGAGCCTGCGCTCGCTGCTCGCGACCTTCGACCCTTCCAAGGGGATGGGAGTCACCAACCGCGGCCGCTACTCCAACCCGGCCTTCGACAAGATGGTGAGCGACGCCCTGGTCACCATGGACGACAAGAAGCGCGAATCGATGATCCAGGCCGCCGCCGAAACGGCGATGAACGACACGGCGCTGATCCCGGTGCACTACGAGGTGAGCACCTGGGCCACTGCGAAGGGGTTCAAGTACAACCCCCGGACGGATCAATACACGCTCGCAACCGAACTGCGTCCGGTCGCGCGCTAGCATGGCCTGAAGCCGAGCTCCAAGAACGGCAACAGCCCCGCCCGGCGGGGCTTTTTCATGGGCTCTCGGGGTTTGGGGCCTGTGCGACAATCATCGATCCATGCTCGCCTTCGCCATCCGCCGCTTCGGCCAAAGCCTCTTCGTGCTCTTGGTGATGTCGTTCCTCGTGTTCCTCGGGGTCTACGCCATCGGCAACCCGATCGAGCTGCTGGTGAACCCCCAGGCCGACGAGATCGAGCGCGCCCGCGCCACCGCCGCCCTCGGGCTCGACCGCCCGATCATGGAGCAGTACGGCACCTTCCTCGCCCGCGCCGCCTCCGGCGACCTCGGCCGCTCGTTCGTCTTCAACGTGCCGGCCATCCAGCTGATCCTCGACAAGCTACCCGCCACGCTCGAGCTCGCGTTCGTGGCGATGGTGATAGCGATCGCCCTGGGCATCCCGCTGGGGCTGATCGCGGGCTTGAGGCCCCATTCGCTGCTCGGCCGCGGCATCATGGCGGGCTCGATCCTCGGCTTCAGCCTGCCGACCTTCTGGGTGGGGCTGGTGCTGATCATGGTGTTCTCGGTGCACCTCGGCTGGCTGCCGCCGAACGGCCGCGGCGAGACCGTCGACGTCTTCGGCATCCCGGTGAGCTTCCTCACGCGCGACGGGCTGGCCCACATCGCAATGCCGGCGCTCAACCTCGCGCTCTTCAAGCTGTCGCTCCTGATCCGCCTCACCCGCGCCGGCACCCGCGAGGCGGTGCTGCAGGACTACGTGAAGTTCGCCCGCGCCAAGGGGCTGGGACCGCGGCGGGTGATCGGCGTGCACGTGCTGAAGAACATCCTGATCCCCATCGTCACCGTGATCGGGCTCGAGCTGGGCTCGGTGATCGCTTTCGCGATCATCACCGAGTCGATCTTCGCCTGGCCGGGAACCGGCAAGCTCCTGATCGACTCGATCAATCTCCTCGACCGCCCGGTGATCGTGGCCTACCTGCTGGTGATCGTCACCCTCTTCATCGCGATCAACTTCGTGGTGGACGTCCTCTACTCGATCCTCGACCCGCGCGTGCGCCTCGGCGGCGCCGCGGCGGCGCACTGACATGGGCAGCATCACCGGCGAGCCGGAACCGGTCGCGGGGCAGGACCTCGCCCCGACCCCCGAGGCGGTTGCGGTCGAGTCGCCCTGGCGCCGCTTCATCACCGAGTTCGCCGAAAGCCGGCTGGCGATGCTGGGCCTGGCGCTCCTTGCGATCGTCGTGCTGGTGGCCATCGCGGCACCCCTCGTCTCGCCGCAGAATCCCTACGACCTGGCGCAGCTGGACGTGATGGATTCGAAGCTCGCCCCGGGCGAGAAATCGTCGACCACCGGCAAGCCCTACTGGCTGGGCACCGACGACCAGGGCCGCGACATGCTCTCCGCGATCTTCTACGGTTTGCGCATCTCCCTTGCCGTGGGCCTGTCGAGCGTGGTGTTCGCCCTCACCATCGGCCTGGTGATGGGCCTCGCGGCGGCGTATTTCGGCGGCTGGACCGATACGGCGATCATGCGCATCGCCGACATCCAGCTGTCGTTCCCGGCGATCCTCATCGCGCTGATCCTGCTCGCGGCCCTGGGGCAGGGCGTCGACAAGATCATCATCGCGCTCGTGACGGTGCAGTGGGCGTACTACGCGCGCACCGTGCGCTCCTCCGCCCTGGTCGAGCGGCAAAAGGAGTACATGGAGGCGGCGAAGGTGCTGGCGCTGTCGCAACCGCGCATCGTGTTCCGCCACCTGCTGCCCAACTGCCTGCCGCCGCTGATCGTGGTCGCGACCGTGCAGGTGGCCCATGCCATCGCGCTCGAGGCGACACTCTCCTTCCTCGGGCTGGGACTGCCGATCACCGAGCCCTCGCTGGGACTGCTGATCTCCAACGGCTTCCAGTACCTGCTCTCGGGCAAGTACTGGATCAGCTTCTACCCCGGCATGGCGCTCCTCGTCACCATCGTGGCGATCAACCTCGTGGCCGACCAGCTGCGCGACACCCTCAACCCGAGGCTCAAGCGATGACCGAGCCGGTGATCGAGGTCGACGGCCTGCGCATGCACTTCTTCACCAAGGCGGGCGTGGTGAAGGCCGTGGATGACGTGAGCTTCCGGGTCGCGCGCGGCCAGATCCTCGGCCTGGTCGGCGAGTCGGGATCGGGCAAGTCGATGACCGGCTATTCGATCATGGGCCTGGTGGACGCCCCGGGCCGGATCGTGGGCGGGCGCATCCGCCTGAACGGTCGCGACATCACCTCGCTCGGCGAGCACGAATGGCGGTCGCTCCGCGGCAATCGCGTGGCGATGATCTTCCAGGACCCGATGATGACGCTCAATCCGGTGCTGCGCATCGACACGCAGATGGTGGAGGCGGTCCGCGCACACCACGATGTGTCCCGCGAGAGCGCGCTCGCGCGCTGCCGCGAGGCGCTGCAGCAAGTCGGGATCGCGGCGCCCGACGAGCGGCTGCGCTCGTATCCCCACCACTTCTCGGGCGGCATGCGGCAACGCGTCGCGATAGCGATCGCCCTGGTGAACAAGCCCGACCTCATCATCGCCGACGAGCCGACCACGGCCCTCGACGTGACGATCCAGGGCCAGATCCTGTTCGAGATGCAGAAGCTCTGCCGGGAAACCGGGGCGGGGCTGATCTGGATCACCCACGACCTGTCGGTGATCTCGGGGCTCGCCGACCACGTGAGCGTGATGTACGCCGGGCGCATCGTCGAATCGGGAACCGTCGAGGAGGTGCTGGAGCGGCCCATGCATCCCTACACTCGCGGGCTCCTCGACTCGGTCCCGAGCCGCAACACCCCCGGCCGGCCGCTGTCGCAGATCGCCGGCATGACGCCATCGCTCCTGCGCCTCGGGCAGGCCTGCGCCTTCCGCGAGCGCTGCGCGCGGGCGGTCGCGGACTGCGCCGTGGCGCCCCCATCCCGCGCGGTCGAGGCGCGCGTGCTTCGCTGCGTGAACCCGGTCGCATGAGCGCCGCGGCCCCGGCGATGGTGGAGCTGAAGGGCGTCTCGAAGCGCTTCGTGAAGCGCCTCGACCTCGCCGGGAAGATCGCGCGCAAGCTCGGCGCCGACCTCACGGAGTCCACTGTGCATGCGTTGGATCACGTCGACCTCGCGATCCACGAGCGCGAGGTGGTGGGCCTGGTCGGGGAGTCGGGATGCGGCAAGTCGACGCTCGGGCGCATCGTCTCGCGGATCCTGCCGCCCACCGAAGGCGAGCGCCTGTGGAACGGGCGGCCCTATCGCGAGTTCGAGACCGCCGCGACGCGCCCCGAGCGCCTCGCGGTGCAGATGATCTTCCAGGATCCCTACGCGTCGCTCAACCCGCGCATGCGCATCATCGACATCGTCGGCGAGGCGCCGGTCGTCCATGGCCTGGTGCCCGCGGGCGAGCGCGAGGCGTACGTGGCCGAAATCCTCGCGCGCGTCGGCATGGACGCGAGCCTCATGCGCCGGTTTCCCCACCAGTTCTCGGGCGGCCAGAGGAGTCGCATCGGCATCGCGCGCGCGCTGGCGGTCAAACCGCGCTTCCTGGTTTGCGACGAGGCGGTGGCCGCCCTCGACGTATCCATCCAGGCCCAGGTTCTCAACCTCTTCATCCGGCTGCGCGAGGAGCTCGCCCTCACCTACCTGTTCATCAGCCACGACCTGGGCGTGATCCGCCACGTCTCCGACCGCGTCGTGGTGATGTACCTGGGGCGCGTCGTGGAGAGCGCGCCCACGGCCGAGCTCTACGCGACTCCCAACCATCCCTACACCGTCGCGCTGATCGAGGAGGTTCCCCGGGTCGATTCACGGCGGCGCGCCTATGTCCCGATCCGCGGCGAGATCCCCTCGCCGCTGGCCCCGCCGCCCGGCTGCCATTTCCATCCGCGCTGCCCCCATGCCTTCGATCGCTGCCGCGCCGAAGTGCCGCGGTTGCGGGAGATCGCTCCCGGCCGCATGTCCGCCTGCCACCTCAACGACCAGCCCTCACGATGAACGCTCCCTTCACCATCGTCCGATCTGCCGACAAGCGCGTGCCCCTGGTGCTCGACTCACCCCACAGCGGCATCGAGTATCCCGAGGACTTCCGCCACGCCGTGTCCCCAAGGGAGCTGCGGAAGGCCGAGGACAGCTTCGTGGACCACCTCTACGGTGCGGGGCCGGAGCTGGGCGCGATGCTGATCGCGGCACGATTTCCGCGCAGCTACATCGACCCGAACCGCTCGCTCCTCGACGTCGATACGTCGCTCCTCGAGGCCGACTGGCCGGGACCGGCGATGCGCAGCCGCAAGACCGAGCTCGGGATCGGACTCATCTGGCGGGTGCTCGACTCCGGGCGCCCGATCTACGACCGCAAGCTATCGGTGGAAGAGGTGAAGCAGCGCATCGTGCGCTACCACCAGCCCTACCAGCGGGCGGTGAAGAACGCCATGGACGACGCCTACGACCACTTCGGCGCCGTGTGGCACCTCAACCTGCACTCGATGCCGGCGATGAGCAGCGCCATCTCCGAGGAGGGGCCGGGCAAGCCGCGCGCGGACTTCGTGCTCGGCGACCGCGACGGCACCACCTGCGAGCGCGAGTTCACCGAACTGGTGGGCGCGACGCTGCGCGCCATGGGCTACGAGGTGAAGGTCAACGATCCGTACAAGGGGGTGGAGCTGGTGCGCGCGTTCTCCGACCCCGCCGCCGGCCGCCACAGCCTGCAGATCGAGGTGAACCGGCGCCTGTACATGGACGAGGAGACGCGGGAGCGCAATGCAGGCTACGAAGCGTTGCGCGGCAACCTCACGCGACTCCTCGAGGCGGTGAGCGCCTACGCGAGCGAGCGCGGCTCCCACGCCTGCAAGGCGGATCACCACCACGGCCACGACCACGCGCATCATGGGCACCCGTCCGGCGACGGCCACGGCCACTCGCACGGCCACGACCACGACGACCACGGGCACTCCCATGGCTCCCACTCCCACGACCACTCCCACGACAAGCACTGACATGGCCCACGTCCCGATCGAGCTCGCCGCCCCCGACATCGAACCCCATCGCCGCTCCGCCACGGGCACCGAGTTCGTCCACAACTTCGACAGCGGCAAGCCTGGGCCGCTCGTGATGGTGAACGCGCTCACCCACGGCAACGAGATCTGCGGGGCGATCGTGGTGGACCGGTTGCTGCGCGAGGCGCTGCGTCCGGTGAAGGGAAAGCTCACGCTCGCATTCGCGAACGTCGCAGCTTTCCAGCGCTTCGACACCCGCAACCCCTACGCCTCGCGTTTCGTCGACGAGGACTTCAACCGCGTCTGGACGCCCGCCACGCTCGACGGATCGGCCGACAGCGTCGAGCTTCGCCGCGCCCGCGAGCTGCGCCTCCACGTCGACCGCGCCGATTTCCTCCTCGACATTCACTCGATGCTCGAGCCCAGCCCGCCGGTGATGATCTGCGGCCCGCTCGACAAGGGAATCCGCTTCTCATTCGAAGTGGGCGTTCCCGTGGACGTGGTGAGCGATACCGGGCACTCCAACGGCACGCGGATGCGCGACTACGGCGGGTTCGGCAATGCCGCGAGTCCGAAGAACGCGTTGCTGGTGGAATGCGGTCAGCACTGGGAGCGCGCCGCCGAGCAGGTCGCTTGGCAGACCACATGGCGGTTCCTTTCCGCGCTTGGGGTCGTGGACGCCGCCGCGGCCGCGCGGCAGATCGTGCCGGACGTGCCCCCGCAGCGGCTGATCCGCGTGACCGACGCGGTGGTGGCACGCTCCCCGGGCTTCCGCTTCGCAAAGCCGTTCGCCGGCCTCGAGGTGATTCCGCGCCGCGGCGATGTGATCGCCTGGGATGGGGAAGAAGCGGTGCGCGCGCCCTACGACAACTGCGTGCTGGTGATGCCGGTCCCGAACAACGTGAAGACCGGCCTCACCGCGGTACGATTGGGGCGCATCGAGAACCCCTGAGGCCTCAGGAGCCGGACGGGTCCTCGCCCTTGCCGCCGGGGCGGATTCCGAGCTGCTTCAGCTTCCGGTAAAGGTGGGTGCGCTCGAGGCCAACCCGGTCCGCGACGCGCGACATGTTGCCTTCCTCGCGGCGGATGTGGTGCAGGAAATACTGCTTCTCGAACTGCTCGCGCGCATCGCGCAGCGGCAGGTCGAGGGATACCCCGACCTCGGTGGTCGGCTGCTCGCGGGGCCCCAGGTTGAATTCGCGCGCCACGCGATTGACCTCGTCCCCGGTGATGTCGTTGGCGAGCGCGGTGAGCGCGAGAGTCTTCACCACGTTCTGGAGCACCGGCAGGTTGCCCGGCCACTCGAGGTTGCGCATCACGTTCAGCGCACCCACCGTGAGCGTGCGCAGCGGCACCTCGTTGGCATCCACGAGTTGCGTGAGGAGGGTGGCCGCCAGATCGGGAATGTCCTCAGCGTGGTCCGCGATGGAAGGCACGCGGATGGTGAGGCCGGAGAGCTGGTTGTAGAGGCTCGCGTCGAGGCGGCCGTCTTCGACCATCGCGGGCAGCGGGCCCGTGGCCGCGCAAATGAGGCGCACGTTGAACTTGTCGAGCTTGCCCAGCAACTGGGCGAGGCCCTTCTGCTCGGCCTTGTTGAGCCCGGAAATCTCCGGCAGGAAGAGCGTGCCTTCCCGCGCCTCGGTCAGCGGCTCGAAGGGGTTGCTCGCCAGCCACTCGGTCTCCTCCAGCGAGACCCAGGGCGTATTCGGCAGGTGCAGGTGGCGTGCGCACACCTCGAATCCGCTGCCGGGCTCGCCGATCAGCAGCACGGGCGTGCGCAGCCGGCTCACCTGCTCCAGGCGCTGGCGCAGCTCCTGGATCACGCGCGCGCGGCCCAGGTTCACGAGGGTGAGCCCGGTCTTGGGCAGGACCTTGCCGCCGGCCAGCGCCTTGCCGACGGTCGCAAGCAGCTTGGGCAGGCTGATGGGCTTTTCGAGGAAATCGAACGCGCCGATGCGCGTGGCCTCGACCGCGGAATCAATGGTGCCGTGGCCGGACATCATCACCACCGGCATGGTGAGGAGGCCGCTCCCGGCCCACTCCTTGAGTAGCGTGATCCCGTCGGTATCCGGCATCCAGATGTCGAGCAGGACCAGGTCCGGGCGCATCTCCTTCCTCGCCGAGCGCGCGGTCTGCGCGTTCTCCGCAAGGCGCACGCCGTAACCTTCGTCCCGGAGGATCTCGAACAGGAGCTCCCGGATGCCTACTTCGTCGTCGACGACGAGGATCTGATTGGTGGACATCGCCTCAGGCCGCTGCTTTGAATGGGAGCACGATGCTCACGTTGGCGCCGTGCGGCTTCACATTCTCCACGAGGATCCGACCGTGGTGCTCGTCGACGATCTTCTTCACGATCGCGAGGCCCAGGCCCGTGCCCTTCGGCTTGGTGGTGACGTAAGGCTCGAAGATGCGACCCATCACGCCCTC
>JBBQBW010000016.1:0-12793 GCA_038318025.1 Burkholderiales bacterium
GGCCTTTTCCACCGACCTGCACTGTCCCGACTGCGACATCCACTATGGCGACCCGTCGCCGGCGCGGTTCTCGTTCAACTCGCCGCTGGGCGCCTGCGAGACCTGCCGCGGCTTCGGGCGCGTGATCGGCATCGACTACGGCCTGGTGGTGCCGGACGAGGCGAAGACCCTCGGCCAGGGGGCGGTGAAGATCTTCCAGTCGAAGAGTTACGACGAGTGCCAGGGCGACCTCGCCAAGTACGCGAAAAAGCGTGGCGTTGCGATGGACATCGCCTGGCGCGATTTGCCCGAAGCCGACCGCCGCTGGGTGATCGATGGCGACCGCGAGTGGGTGAGCTGGAACAAGTCGGGCAAGACGCACTGGTACGGCGTGCAGAAATTCTTCGATTGGCTCGAGACCAAGTCGTACAAGATGCACGTGCGCGTGCTGCTTTCCCGATATCGGGCCTACACGCCGTGCACCGCATGTGATGGCGCGCGGCTCAAGCCCGAGTCGATGCTGTGGCGCGTCGGCTCGAAGGCGAATGCCGATTCCGTGTTGCCCGCGGAGGAGCGCCACATGCCGCGCGAGGCGCGCTGGAGCCGTGCGCAGCTTGCCGCGATTCCCGGGCTTTCGATCTACGACGTGATGCTGTTGCCGGCCGACCGTGTGCTGGAGCTCTTCAAGGTCCTCACCCTGCCCGCGCCCCTCGACGAGGCGACCGAGTTGCTGGTGGGAGAAATCCGCTCGCGCCTCGCGTTCCTCTGCCAGGTGGGGCTGGGCTACCTCACCCTCGACCGCCAGTCGCGCACCCTCTCCGGCGGTGAGGTGCAGCGCATCAACCTCACCACGGCGCTCGGCACCTCGCTCGTGAACACCCTCTTCGTGCTCGACGAGCCCTCGATCGGCCTGCACCCGCGGGACATGGGGCGGGTGATCGACGTGATGAAGCGCCTGCGCGACGCGGGGAACTCGCTGGTAGTGGTGGAGCACGACCCGCAGATCATGCTTGAGGCCGACAAGCTGCTCGACATGGGCCCCGGCCCCGGCGAGCGCGGCGGCAACGTCGTGTTCTACGGCTCGCCCGACGAGCTGCGTCGCGCCAAGACCCTCACCGCCGACTATCTCTCGGGACGCAAGCGCGCCGACGCGCTCCGGGCCGACGAGGAGGTCCGTCGCCCCGGCATGCAGGTGCCCAACAACCTCGCCAAGGACCCGCTCTACGGCACGGTGAGCGTAGGCATCCGCGGCGCCACCGAGCACAACCTGAAGCACGTCGACGTCGACTTCCCGCTGCAGCGCCTGGTGTGCGTGACCGGCGTTTCGGGATCGGGAAAATCGACCCTGGTGCAGGACGTGTTGCGCCCGGCATTGCTCAAGCACTTCGGCAAGCCTACGGAAACCCCGGGAGCCTTGCGCGAGATCGTCGGCGCCGAGAACGTGAGCGACATCGTCTTCGTCGATCAGTCTCCGATCGGGCGCACCACGCGCTCCAACCCCGCGAGCTACGTCGGCGCCTTCGACGCGATCCGCGAGCTCTTCGCCGGGGCGCAGGAGTCGAGGAACCGCGGCTACACCGGCGGCACCTTCAGCTTCAACAGCGGCAACGGTCGCTGCCCCACCTGCTCGGGCAATGGCTTCGAGCACGTGGAGATGCAGTTCCTCTCCGACGTGTACCTGCGCTGCCCGGATTGCGACGGCAAGCGCTACCGCGACGAGGTGCTGGAGGTGAAGATCGACGGGCGCAGCATCGCCGACATGCTCGAGCTCACCGTCGAGCAGGCGGTGGCATTGTTCCCGCCCAAGTCCGAGATCGTGCGACGGCTGCAGCCGCTGGTGGACGTGGGCCTCGACTACCTGCGGTTGGGACAGCCGGTGCCGACGCTATCGGGCGGCGAGGCGCAACGCCTCAAGCTCGCGGGGCACCTCGCCGAGGCGGGGGGGCGCTCCATCGCCGCGCTGCCGAAGCGCCCCGACGGCTCGGTGAAGGGCTCGCGCGTGTTCCTGTTCGACGAGCCGACCACGGGCCTGCACTTCGATGACGTCTCGAAGCTCCTCGCCTCGTTCCGCAAGCTGCTCGCGGCCGGCGCGTCACTCGTCGTGATCGAGCACAACCTCGACGTGATCCGCGCCTCCGACTGGCTGATCGACCTCGGTCCCGAAGGCGGGGACGCGGGCGGCGAAGTGATCGCCATCGGCACGCCGCAAGCGGTGATGCAGGTGGCGGGCTCCCATACCGGGAAGGCGCTGGCGGACTACGAGAAGGCATTGGTGGAGCCGCCGTTGCTGCGCGCGCCGGTGGCCGCTGAAGCCGCTCCGCGCCTGCCCTACCGGCCGCCCATGATCCAGGTGCGCCACGCGCGCGAGCACAACTTGAAAGGCATCGACGTCGAGATCCCGCGGGGCAAGTTCACCGTGGTGACTGGCGTCTCCGGCTCGGGCAAGTCGACCCTCGCCTTCGACATCATCTTCGCCGAGGGCCAGCGCCGCTACCTCGAATCGCTGAACGCCTACGCGCGCCAGTTCGTGCAGCCGGCCTCCAAGCCCGACGTGGACGCGATCTTCGGCATCCCGCCGACGGTAGCGATCGAGCAGCGCACCAGCCGCGGCGGCTCGAAGTCGACCGTCGCGACCCAGACCGAGATCCATCACTTCCTGCGACTGTTGTTCGTGAAGCTGGGCACCCAGTACTGCCCGGCGTGCGACGTGCCGATCGAGCCTCAGAGCATCGACGCCATCGTGGCGCGCGTGATGAAGGAGCAGCGCGGCCGCAAGGTCGCGGTGCTGGCGCCGCTCGTCACCAACCGCAAGGGCTTCTACACCGATCTGGCCAAGTGGGCGTTCGGCAAAGCCGTGTCGCACCTGCGTGTGGATGGCGAGTACCTGCCCACCAGGGGCTGGCCGCGCCTCGACCGCTTCCGCGAGCACACCATCGAGCTGCCGGTGGCCGAGGTGGAGGTCAAACCGGAGAACGAGAAGCAACTGCGCCACGCCGTGGAGCAGGCACTCGAGTTCGGCAAGGGCGTGCTGCACCTGTGCGGTGGCGGCTGGGGCGAGCGCGAGACCCAGATCTACTCGGTGAAGCGCGCCTGCCCCTCGTGCAGCCGCAGCTTCCCGGAGCTCGACCCGCGCCTCTTTTCCTACAACTCGAAGCATGGCTGGTGCGCCGCCTGCTACGGCACCGGGCTCAAGATCGACGAAGTGAAGTGGGACGAGGAGCGTTCGAAGACCGGCACGCAGGACCATGTGCTGGATTCGTGGGTGGAGTGGCTGGAGCTGGATGAAACCTGCACCGAATGCGACGGCAAGCGCCTCAACAAGGAAGCACTCGCGGTGCGCTTTCGCGAGCAGTCGATCGCCGACATGAGCGCGCAGCCGATCTCGAAAGCGCATACGTTCTTCGACCAGCTCGCCGTGGCCGGCCGCGAGGGCGAGATCGCCCGCGACTTGCTGGCCGAGCTCACCTCGCGCCTGGGCTTCCTCGAGCAGGTGGGCCTGGGTTACCTGTCGCTCGACCGCGGCGCGCCGACGCTCTCGGGCGGCGAGGCGCAGCGCATCCGGCTCGCGGCGCAGCTGGGCTCCAACCTGCGCGGGGTCTGCTACATCCTCGACGAGCCCACCATCGGGCTCCATCCGCGCGACAACCTGGTGCTCCTGGATACCTTGTCGCGCCTCGGAGCCAAGGGCAACACGCTGATCGTCGTGGAGCACGACGAGGACACCATCCGCCGCGCCGAGCACGTGATCGACCTGGGTCCGGGCGCCGGCAAGCTGGGCGGCTACATCGTGGCCCAGGGCACCGCCGAGGAGCTCAAGGCCAACCCGGCGTCACTCACCGGACATTTCCTGCGGGAGCCGCTGCGCCACCCGGTGCAGCCGCGGCGACCGGTGCCGAGGAACACGCCGGCGATCGAGGTGGTGGGCGCGTCGCTGCACAACCTGAAGGACGTGACCGTGCGGCTCCCCCTCGCGCGCCTCGCGGTGGTGACGGGCGTATCGGGCTCGGGCAAGTCGACGCTCGCGCGCGACGTGGTGCACGAGAACCTGGCGCGGCTGGTGGGCGAGGTGCGCAATGGCGCAAAGAGACCGTCTCCCCGGCCCTCCTCCAAGGGGGAGCGAGGAATCATGGGGGCCAAGGCGCTCAAGGGCTGGGAAGTGGTGACGCGCGTGCTCGAGGTCGACCAGACCCCGATCGGCAAGACGCCGCGCTCGTGCCCGGCCACCTACGTCGGCTTCTTCGACAAGATCCGCGCCCTTTTCGCCGACACGCAGGAGTCGCGCATCCGCGGCTACACCGCGAGCCGCTTCTCCTTCAACACCGCGGGCGGGCGCTGCGACGGCTGCGACGGCCAGGGCATGAAGACCGTCGAGATGAGCTTCCTGCCCGACGTGAAGGTGGTCTGCGAGGTCTGCAACGGCGCGCGCTTCAACGCCGAAACCCTCTCGGTGCAGATGCGGGGCAAGAACATCGGCGAGGTCCTCTCGATGAGCGTGGACGAGGGAGTGGAGTTCTTCGAGACCCACCATCCGTCGATCCACCACTGCCTGCGCCTGATGCAGGACGTGGGCCTGGGCTATCTCACGCTTGGCCAGCCCAGCCCTACGCTTTCCGGTGGCGAGGCGCAGCGGATCAAGCTGGTGACGGAGCTCTCGAAGGTACGCGGCGTGGGCGCTCCGCGGCCGGGACGCGCCTCCGTTGCCCAGCACACGCTCTACGTGCTCGACGAGCCGACGGTAGGCCTGCACATGGCCGACGTGGAGAAGCTGATCCGCGTGCTGCACCGCCTGGTGGATGCGGGCAACTCCGTGATCCTGATCGAACACAACCTCGACGTGATCGCCGAGGCCGACTGGATCGTCGACATGGGCCCCGAGGGCGGCGACGGCGGCGGGCGAGTGGTGATGGCCGCTTCTCCCGACGACTTCCTCAAGCCTGCCGCGAAGGGCCACACGGCGCGCGCGCTGCGGGAATTCATGGTCGGGCGCGAGGCGGCGTGATCCGCGCCATCGCCTTCGCGCTCGCCGCCTCGCTGCCGCTCGCGGCAGCGGCAGCGGGCGGGAAGGTGCTGCGCTATGCCTTCGACGTGGCCGAGACCACGTTCGAGCCCCAGAGGGTGAGCGACGTGTACTCGATGACGCTGATCTCGTCGATCTTCGATACGCCGCTCGACTTCGATTACCTGGCGCGCCCGTTGAGGCTCAAGCCCGCCACGCTCGTGGCGTTGCCGGAAGTGAGCGCGGACGCGAAGACCCTCACGCTCAAGGTGAAGCCCGGCATCTTCTTCGCCGACGATGCGGCGTTCGGCGGCAAGCCGCGAGAGCTGGTGGCCGAGGACTACGTCTACTCGATGAAACGGATGCTGGACCCGAAACTGTCTTCGCCGCTGCTGGGCGAAATCGAGGGGAAGGTCGTGGGCGTGGACGAAGCGCTCGCCGTGGCGCGCAGGCAGAACCGCCTCGACTACGACCGCCCCATCGAGGGCCTGCGCGCCCTCGACCGCTACACCTTCCAGGTGAAGCTCCTGGAGCCGTCGTACACGTTCCTGTTCAACTTCGCCGACTGCCGCTTCGCCTGCGCCATGGCGCGCGAGGTGGTCGAGAAGTACGGCGACGACGTGGGGGCGCACCCCGTGGGCACCGGCCCCTACCGCCTCGCCTTCTGGAAGCGCTCGTCGCGCATCGTGCTCGAGCGCAACCCGGGTTACCGCGAGGAACTGTTCGACGCGGACCCCGATGCCGGGGATGCGCGGGGCCAGGAGATGCTGCGCCGCTCCCGGGGAAAGCGCCTGCCCTTCATCGACCGCATCGAGATCGCGATCATCGAGGAGAACCAGCCGCGCTACCTCGCCTTCCTCAATGGCGAGCACGATTTGCTCTTCAGGTGCCCGAGGATTTCGCCAACATCGCGATCCCCAACAATCGCCTCGCGCCGAATCTCGCCAGGATGGGGCTCGCGATGGAGCAGCAGTCGGCGATGGACCTCACCTACATGTACTTCAACATGGAGGATCCGGTGATCGGCGGCTACACGCCGGAGAAGGTCGCCCTGCGCCGCGCCATCAGCCTCGCCTACAAGGTCGCCGACGAGATCGCCATCGTCCGCAAGGGGCAGGCGATCCCCGCGTACACCCCGTACAGCCCGGGTGTCGCGGGATACGTGCCGGGCTTCCGCACCGGAATCGGCGAGTACGACCTGCCGCGCGCGAAGGCGCTGCTGGACATGTTCGGCTACGTGGACCGCGACGGCGACGGTTATCGCGAGGCGCCCGACGGCTCGCCGCTCACGCTGCGCCACAATTCGAGCCCGACCGACCGCGACAAGCAGATCGACGAGCTGTGGAAGCGCAGCATGGACGACATCGGCATCCGCTTCACGGTGCGCAAGGCCAAGTGGCCCGACCTCCTCAAGGAATCGGACGCCGGCAAGCTGATGATGTGGCAGCTGGGGGGCACGGCCGCGGCGCCCGACGCGGATACCTGGCTGCAGACGCTTTACAGCCCCAACGCCGGCTTCAAGGGCAACCGCTCGCGCTTCAAGCTCGACGAGTACGACCGGCTCTACGAGCAGGCCCGCGTGATGCCGGATTCCCCGCAGCGCACCCGGCTCTACCAGCGCATGGCAATGATCTGCGCGGCGTACGTGCCGATGAAGCCCAACACGCACCGGATCCTCACCGACATGTGGTATCCCCGGGTGCTCAATTTCCGGCGCACGCCGATGCTGGGCAACCCGTTCTGGAAGTACCTCGACATCGACCTCGCCGCGTCGCGGTGAGAAAATGGCCGCCATGAGAAACCTCCTGTCCCGCCTGGCCGCCGCCGCGATTGCGCTGGCGCTGCCTGCCGCCGCTCCCGCGGCGGACATGAACAAGGTCTTCCGCTACCCGTTCGAGGTCGCGGAGACGAGCTTCGACCCGCACAAGATCAGCGACCTCTACTCGAACATCGCCAACGGCTCGATGTTCGACCCGCCGCTGCGCTACGACTACCTCGCCCGCCCGCTCAAGCTGGTGCCCAACATCCTCACGGCGATGCCGGAGATCAGCGCCGACGGGCTCACCTACACGCTGCGGGTGAAGCCGGGCATCTACTTCGCCGACGATCCCGCGTTCGGAGGCAAGAAGCGCGAGCTGGTCGCCGAGGACCTGGTGTTCTCGTTCAAGCGGCTCCTTGACCCGAAGGTGCGCGCCTCCCAGCTGGGCGAGATCGAGGGCTACCTGCTCGGGAGCGACGAGGCGCTGGCGAAGGCCCGCAAGGACAACAAGCTCGACTACGACCTCCCGATCGCGGGGCTCAAGGCGCTCGATCGCTACACCTTCCAGCTGAAGCTCACGCAGCCGCTCTACATCTTCATCTACAACTTCGCCGATTGCCGCATCTCGTGCGTGATGGCCCGCGAGGTGGTCGAGAGGTACGGCGAGGACGTGGGCTCGCACCCGGTGGGCACGGGGCCCTACCGCCTCGCGTTCTGGAAGCGCTCGTCCAAGATGGTGTTCGAGGCGAATCCGGGCTTCCGCGAGGAGCTCTTCGACGGCGAGCCCGCGGCGGACGACGCCGATGGGCAGGCGATCCTGGCGAAAATGAAGGGCAAACGCATGCCGATGATCGGCCGCGTCGAGGTCTCCGTGATCGAGGAGACGCAGCCGCGGTGGCTGTCGTTCCTCAACAACGAGATGGACATGATCTTCGGGCTGCCCGAGGAGTTCGCGAACCAGGCGATCCCCAACAACAAGCTCGCCGCGAACCTCGCGCGCCGCGGCATCCGCATGGAGCAGGTGCCCGCGCTCGACCTCACGTTCAACTACTTCAACATGGAAGACCCGACCGTCGGCGGCTACACGCCCGACAAGGTGGCGCTGCGGCGCGCCATCTCGCTCGCGTACAAGACGCAGGACGAGATCGCGATCATCCGCAAGAACCAGGCGATCCAGGCGCAAACGCCCTACAGCCCCGGGGTCGCCGGCTGGGACCCGAATTTCCGCACCTCCGCGGGCGAGTACAACCCCGCCAAGGCGAAGGCGCTGCTGGACATGTTCGGCTACGTCGACCGCGATGGCGACGGCTGGCGGGAGATGCCCGACGGCAGCCCCCTCGAGCTCAAGTTCAACTCGACGCCCACGGCACGGGACCAGCAGCTCGACGAACTGTGGAAGCGCAGCATGGACGACATCGGCGTCCGTATGAGTGTGCGCAAGGCCAAATGGCCCGACCTGCTGAAGGAGTCGAACAACGGCAAGCTCATGTTCTGGCAGCTGGGGGGCTCCGCCTCCGCTCCCGATGCGGACACGTGGCTGCAATCCCTCTACGGTCCGAACGCGGGGTTCAAGGGCAACCGCGCGCGCTTCAAGCTGGCCGAATACGACCGCCTGTTCGAGAAGGGGCGCGCGATGCCCGACGGGCCGGAGCGCACCAAGGTCTACCAGGAGATGGCGCGCCTCATGGTGGCGTACGCGCCGTGGAAGGTGAACACGCACCGCATCCGAACCGACCTCTGGTATCCGTACGTGATCGGCTACCGCCGCCCGCTGCTGCAGAGCCAGAATTTCTGGAAGTTCATCGACATCGACCTCGAGGCGAAGGCTCGGGCGCGCTGAGCTTCAGGAGGGCAGCGCATCCTGCGCCGCGAAGCGCTCGAGGTGGTGGTCCACGTCGCCGAACTGCTGCGCGATCATGGTGAGCCGCCGGAAGGTGTGGCTCACCTTGAGCTCTTCGCTCATGCCCATGCCGCCGTGCAACTGCACCGCCTCCTGGCTCACGTGCCGGCAGGCCTCGGCGACCCGGATCTTCGCCGCCGAGACGATGCGCTTGCGCTCCGCGGGCTCGATGCCGCGATCGATGGTGGCGCACGCGAGGCCCGCCATGGAGCGCGCCTGCTCGGCGCTGATCACCATGTCCACCATGCGGTGCTGCAGCGCCTGGAACGATCCGATCGGCACGCCGAACTGCTTGCGGGTCTTGAGGTACTCGAGGGTGGTCTCGTTGGCGAATCGCATTGCGCCCACGGCTTCGGCGCACAGCAGCGCCGTGGCGTAGTCCACGGCCTCCTCGATCAACGCAAGGGCGCCGCCTTCGCCGCCGACGCGGGTGCCGGCCGCCACGCGCACTCCCCTGAATGTGACATCGGCGCCCCGCAGGTTGTCGAGTGTGCGAAAGCCCTGCATCGAGATGCCGTGGGCAGCAGCGTCCACGATGAAGAGCGACAGCCCCTCGGCATCCGTGCCATTCCCCGAAGTTCGCGCCGAGACCAGCAGCCGATCGGCCTGGGGCGCGTGGAGCACGACGCGCTTCTCGCCATCGATCACGTAGTCCCCACCTTCGCGGCGCGCGCGAGTGGCGACCCGCGCCAGGTCGTAGCGCGCGCCCTCCTCGGTCTGCGCGAAGGCGAGCTTGATCGACCCCGCCGCCACCGCCGGGAGGACCGCCGCGCGCAACGCGTCGCTGCCGCCGCGCGCGACCAGCCGCGCGCCGAGCAGCGTGGCGAGATAGGGCTCCACCACCAGCGCCTCGCCGAAGGCCTCCATGGCGGGAACCAGGTCCCCGGCGCCGCCACCGAAGCCGTCGTGTTCCGTGGGCACCGGCAACGCGAGCAGTCCGAGCTCCGCGAGCTGGCCCCACACTGCCGCACTCCAACCCTCGTCCGAGGCCACAACGCGCTGTCGCGCCTCGAAGGTGTAGCCCGCCGCGAGGAAGCGCCGGATCGAGTCGGCGAGGAGCCGCTGCTCCTCGGAAAGGTCGAATTTCATCTCAGAGGCCGAGGCTCATCTTGGCGATGATGTTGCGCTGGATCTCGTTGGAGCCGGCGTAGATGGAGGTCTTCCGGTAGTTGCAGTAGCGCGCGGCGAGCCCCGCGGTGAAGAGGTCGAAGCCCTCGGATGCGTCCACCGGTGCGGCGGGCTGCGCGAGCGGTCCCACCGCCTCCATCATCAGCTCGGTGAGCCGCTGCTGGATTTCCGTGCCCTTGATCTTCAGCATCGAGACGTCGGCGCCCGGCGGCCGGCCCCCGCGCAACTGGTCGAGGAAGCGCAGGTTGGTCACCTGCAGCGCCATCAGCTCCACCTCGAGCCGCGTCACCTTGTCGCGGAAGCGCACGTCGTCCATGAGCGCGGCGCCGTCCTTCGGCTGCGCCCGCGCGAACGCCTTCAGCCGCTCCAGCTCGCGGCGCGAGGCTCCGATGCGCGCGGTGTTGAGGCGCTCGTGGCCGAGAAGGAACTTGGCGACCGTCCATCCGGCGCCCTCCTCGTGCACCAGGTTTTCCACCGGCACCATCACATCGTCGAAGAACACCTCGTTCACCTCGTGCCCGCCGTCCATCAGCATGAGGGGGCGCACCGTGATTCCGCGGGTGGCCATGTCGACCAGCAGGAAGGAGATGCCCTCCTGCTTCTTGCCGGCGGCGTCCCCGGTTCGCACCAGGCAGAAGATCCAGTCCGCGTAGTGGGCGAGCGTGGTCCAGGTCTTCTGGCCGTTCACCACGTAATGCGCGCCGCTTCGCACCGCACGGGTCTTGAGCGAGGCGAGATCCGAACCCGACCCCGGCTCCGAGTAGCCCTGGCACCAGAAGTCGACCCCGTCGCGGATGCGCGGCAGGAAACGGCGCTTCTGCGCCTCGCTGCCGAACCGGATCAGCACCGGCCCGCACATCGCGAGGCCGAACGGAACCAGCGGCGGGGCCGCGGCATAACCACACTCCTCCTCGAAGAGGTAGCGCTGCACGGGGTTCCAGTCGGTGCCGCCCCACTCGACCGGCCAGGCGGGCGCGATCCAGCCCTGGCGGGCGAGGATCCGATGCCACTCGAGGAGGTCGTCCTTGGTGAGGTGGGCGTAGGCCTGCACCTTGCGGCGCAGCCCCTCGGGGAGGTTGGCGGCGAGCCACGCGCGCACCTCGTCGCGGAAGGCGATTTCCTGCGGGGAGTAGCCCAGGTCCATCGGCGCAGTCTAATCCACTCGGTGTAAGCTGGCGCCACACTTGAAGGAGGGATCCATGCACGGCTGGAAACGCTTCCTCGCGCTCGCTCTCGCTGCCCTTCCGATGGCCGCGGCCGCCCAGGCCCCGTATCCGTCAAAGCCGATCCGCTGGATCGTGCCGTACCCGCCCGGCGGCATCACCGACTCCGTGACGCGCTTCGTGACGCAGAAGCTGCAGGAAAACCTCGGCCAGCCGGTGGTGGTGGAGAACAAACCCGGGGCCAACAGCATCGTGGGTGCCGACCTCGTGGCGAAGAGCCCGCCCGACGGCTACACCTTCGTGACCGTCATCGCGGCGCACGCCGCCAACGCCACCCTCTACTCGGGCCGCCTGCCGTTCGACGCGGTGAAGGCGTTCGCGCCGGTGTCGCTGGCCGCCGTGGCGCCGCTGATCCTCACCGTGAACAACAACTTTCCCGCCAAGGACATGAAGGAGCTGATCGCCTATGCCAAGGCGAACCCGGGAAAGATCTCCTTCGGCTCTTCCGGCATCGGCTCTGCCGCGCACCTTACGACGGAGTTGCTGAAGCAGACCGCCGGCCTCGACATGGTCCATGTCCCCTACAAAGGCACGGCGCCGGCGGCCGCGGGGCTGATGGGCGGGGAGATCCAGGTGCTGGTGGACGTGCCCAGTTCCATGATGCCGCAGGTGCGCGGCGGCAAGGTGCGCGCGCTCGGGATGTTTTCGGCAAAGCGCGTTGCCGGGGCCCCGGAGGTCCCGACGATCGCCGAGTCTGGCGGGCCGATGGTCGAGGGGTCGACGTGGGTGCTGTTCCTGGCGCCCGCGGGAACACCGCGGGAGATAGTGGCACGCGTGTCCACGGAGGTCGCGAAGATCCTCGCCGCCCCGGAAATGCGCCAGCGCCTCGAGCAGCTGGGGATCGAAGCCGTCGGCAGCACGCCCGCCGAGGCCGGGCGCTTCCTCGACGACGAGATCGCGAAGTGGTCCAAGGTCATCACCACCGCCAGCGTCAAGGCGGAACAATAACGACGTTCCAGGAGGAGCAACCATGTCGCCCACGTACCGCATCGCGCTCGCCACGATGGCCGTCCTCGCGTTCGCTTCCGGCGGCGCGCTCGCGCAGGGATATCCCAATCGTCCCATCACCCTGATCGTGCCGTGGCCCGCGGGCGGGTCCACCGACACCCACATGCGCAAGCTCTCGGAGATCGCCTCGAAGCACCTGGGACAGTCGATCGTGGTGGAGAACCGGCCGGGCGCCGGCGGCATGCTCGGCCCCGCGGGGATGGCGGCGAACGCCAAGCCCGATGGCTACACGCTGTCCCAGCTCACGGTGTCCGCCTTTCGCCAGCCGCATATGCAGAAGGTGGACTGGGATCCGCTTCGCGACTTCACCTACGTGATCGGCGTGAGCGGCTACACCTTCGGCGTGGTGGTGAAGAACGACTCGCCGATCAAGTCGTTCAACGAGTTCGTGGCGTACGCCAAGGCCAACCCCGGCAAGCTCTCCTACGGCTCCACCGGCACCGGCACTTCCCCGCACCTGCTGATGGAGGAAGTGGCGACGAAGGCCGGCGTGCAGCTGCTGCACGTTCCGTTCAAGGGCAACGCCGATTCCACCCAGGCGCTGATGGGCGGGCACGTGATGGCGCAGTCCGATGCCACCGGCTGGGGCAAGTTCGTCGACTCGGGCACCTTTCGGCTGCTGGTCACCTTCGGCGGCGAGCGCGCGCGCTGGGGCGCGCCCACGGCGAAGGAGCTGGGCTACGGCGTGGTTTCCTATTCCCCCTACGGGATCGTCGGCCCCAAGGGGATGGATCCCGCGGTGGTGAGGACGCTGCACGATGCCTTCAAGAAGGCGATCGACGACCCGGAGCACGACAAGG
>JBBQBW010000017.1:0-12730 GCA_038318025.1 Burkholderiales bacterium
ATCGGCGAGCCGGAAGTTCACGCCCACGCCCACCACGGCAACGCTCGGGCCGGCCATCTCGCCGCTGGTCTCGACGAGGATCCCTGCGAGCTTGCGGAAATCCACCAGCACGTCGTTGGGCCACTTCACCTGCACCCGCGCCACGCCGCACGCCGCCATCGCGCGAGCGACCGCCAGCCCCACCGCGAGCGAAAGCCCGCCCAGGTGTCCGGCCCCGCGCTCAAAGCGCCACAGCAAAGAAAACGTCAAAGACCCCCCGAGCGAGGAAACCCAGGCCCGCCCGCGTCGCCCCCGCCCCGCGCTCTGCCACTCGGCGGCCAGACACGTCCCGGAAGGCGCGCTGTCAGCCGCCATCTCCAGCAGCCGCGTCGAGGTGGAGGCGATCTCGTCGACCACCTGCAGCCGGATGCGGGAGCCGGCGCCAAGCGAAGCAGAAACGAGGGAAGCATCGAGAAACTCGATCGGCGCCGCGAGGCAGTAGCCCTTCCCGCGCACCGAGAAAAGTTCGACCCCGAGCCCAGAAGCCTTCTTCAGCGCCTCCGACAGGGAAGCACGCGTGCGCCCCAGGTCCCGCGCCACCTCTTCCCCCGAATGGAAGCGTCCGTCGGCGATGCGGCGCAGCGCGAGGAAGGTGAGGGCGCTCATCGCTTGCGAGCGCGGGAAGCGGCCCGAGCCTTAGACGGTGCCCGATTCTCCATCACGCACGCGTGCGCCTCGCGCCGATACGCCACGTCCGCGATGATCGAATCGAGCAGCAACTGCACCCGCTTCGAGAGGCTGGAATCGCGCCGGTAATCGGCCTCGGCGATGAAATCCACGCGCCCGGCATCGAGCAGCTTCACGCACGTTGCGCGCTCGCGCGCCTTCACCGGGTTGAACACCGCGACCGAATGCCCGCCGTTCTTCTTGGTGAGCGCCATCGACGGCACGTCGGTCATGCCATCGCCCACGTACACGATGTTCGAGAACGGAATCGGCCGGTCGGCTTCGGGCATGTGCTCGTTGATCGACTCGGTCACGTCCTCGATGCCCTTGTTGATGCGGAACAGGAACTGCGTCTTCAGCGTATCGGTCACGAGGAACTTCGGGAAGGTCGCCACTCCATGGTGATTGAAGTGGTACTCCGAAGCGTAGATGCGCGTGAAGTGCCTGCCGATCGACACGCCGTCGAGGATCTCGCGTTGCCCCGCGGAAATCAGGTAATGCCGCAGCGCCACCTGCCCGCGCGAACGCCTCTTCACATACGCGTTGATGCGCGAGAACCACGTGGTGACGCCGGGAAAATATTCGATGGAGCGCGCCATCGCGGCGAAATCGGCGCGCTTCACGTCCACCTTCTCGCGCTCGAGGGCCTCCAGGATGTGCCGCATGTACACGAGCATCTTGTCGGACGAAGTCTTGCGCGCGTCCTCGTCGACCATCGCCCAGAACGCCGCCGGCTCCACCCCGATCTTGGGCAGCACCGTGTACTCCTGCATCGGCTGCGGCGAGAGCGTCCCGTCGAAATCGTAGACGAGCGCGATCGTGTTCTGGAAGAAACGCTCCGGCATGCCCGCATTGTAGCGAATGGGGGGTTGCGCTTAAGATGCAGGGTATAACAAGCCTACTTTTCACAGGGAGACGGGCGACACAATGCAGGCGCCACATCCATTTCGAGCACGGCGCGCCGCCACGTTGACCCGCGTGGCCGGCCTGGTGGCGCTTTGCCTGTCGCCGAACCTCGTGGCCCAGGGTCCGGCGACCTCCCGCCCCGCCCCGGAAGCCCCGGCGGGGCGCATCCTGTACCTTGAGGAATCCGGCGGCTTCGCTCCCGCGACCACGCCCGCCACCACGCCGGGCACCACGCCGCGCACCGCAACGGGTGCCGCGCCCAATGCAGGTGCGTCGGCCAAGCCTGCCGCGAGTGCGTCGGCCAAGCCCGCCGCGAGTGCGTCCGCGCACCCCCCCGCCGGTACCCCGACCGCCGGCTCCCGGCCCGCCGCAGCCGTCGTGCCGCTCATCCCCCCACTGCCCCCGCCCAAACTCCTTCCCGACATGTCGCCTCCCAAGGGCAAGCAGGCCGCAGCGAGAAAGCCGACGGTGGCGAGGCCCGGGCGAGTTCCCCAAGCAGAGCCGCTCGCCACCGCCCGCCCCTCGGCCCCGATCGCACCGCCCGCCCTGCCAGCGCGCACCCCCACAGCGGCCGCAGTTGCCGCCCCACCGGCTCCCCAACCCCCCAGCACCGAATCCCAGGTCGTCGAAGCCCGCGACGCCGAAGCCGCGACCCTCCTCGGCTGGCGCTGGCTGGAGGCGGGCGATGCGGCGAGCGCCGCCCTCTGGTTCAACCGCGCTTTCACCTGGGCTCCGGAGAAGCTGGAGGCGAAGCGCGGCCTCGCACTGGCCGCCCTCGCCGAGCGCGACTATGCGCGGGCCCTCGACCTCACCCACGCGCTCCCCGAAGATGCCAGCCGCGCCAACGTCCGTCGCGACGCACGCCTCGGCATCGCCCAGCGCCACTACCGCAGCGAGCGTTACGGCGACGCATCCAACGAATTCACTGCCGCCGCCACCGAGGGCGAGCTGCCGCGCTACGCCCGCGCCCTCCACGCCTGGAGCCTGATGAACCAGGGCCTTCGCAAGGACGCCGGCGAGCGCTTCGCGCAGCTCTACCGCGAGGCGCCTGACCTGGAGACTGCCCAGGGCATGCTGGCCACGGCGAGCGCCGCGCCGCTGGATCCGTCGCTCGCCACCCTGGAACCTTTGGCAACCCTGGTGCGCCAACGCGACGGCCAGGTGGCGTTCCGCGAACGCCGCTTCCTCGAAGCCCGCGCGCTGGATGCGGCCACCTACGCGGACCACGGCGCAACCAGCGCCCGGCACGCGGCACTCGCCCACGCATGGCGCGACAAGTCGGGCACGAGGGGCGAATCGCAACTGCGCCTGCGCGAGGGCGCCGAGCTCTCCGCCTACACGCCGCTCGAAAGCGCCAGCCTCCGTGCCCGCGTTGCGCGCCGCGCCATCGACTCCGGCCCCGGCACCCAAGCCGTCGCGATGGAGGAAGGCGACCTCACGCTGCGCTTCGAGCGCGGCGTCGCGGTGGAAGCGAGCCTCGGGCGTGCGGCGGTGGGCGGACCCGTCGGCGGCAGGACCACCGCCACCCTCGACGTCGCCGCCACGCCGGGCTGGGGCCAGGCGAGCCTCGCGGTCCTCTCGCTTCCCGTGCGTGAATCGGTGCTGGCCCACGCGGGCATCCGCGACGCCAACGGCGCGAGGGGCCGAGTGTTCCGCAACGCCATCGAGGCGCGCGCGCTGTGGCTCGAGGCGGCACCCTTCTCCCTCGGGGCCCGCGCGAGCGTCGCGCGCCTTGCCGGCCGTGGCGTCGAGTCCAACGACTACCGCGGCGCCGAGATCGCCGCGGGCTACGACCTGGGCTGGAAAGGCTTCACCTACGCCGCCGCAAGCCTCGCCGCGAGCGACGAGCGCTACGACCACAACCTCTCCGGATTCGCGCCGGGGCAGGGCGGCTACTTCAGCCCGCAGCGTTATCGCCGCGTCGGCCTCGCCTTCGACTTCCTCACCGAGGAGCGCCGGGCGTGGATCGTGCGGGGGCGTGCCTCGGCGGGCCACGTCGTGAAGCGCGAGGACGCAACCGAGAGCCGCGGCAACGATTCCAACCTCCAGCTCGCCGGCGCGGTCGCGATCACGCCCCACATCCACGCCGCCTTCGCCCTGTCGCGCGGCCAATCGCCGCAGTACCGCGAGACCCAGGCCCTCCTCCAGGTGCAGCTGCTGATCGAGCCGCGCCTCACGGTGGCGAGCGCCGACCTGCCGGGGTTCCCGCGATGAGCGAGCACATCAAGGACAGCCCGCCGGCGCCCGTCGCCGAGCCCGCGCCGCATCCGGACCCGAACGAGCGCACGTTGCGCCTCTCGGAGGCCGCCCGGGCCGCCATCGCGGCAACGGCGTCGCACGCGCCGGCGAGCGGCAGCGGCCGAACCGTCCACATCCACAAGACCCGCAACCTGGTGGCGCGCATCTACTCGCAACTGGCGAGCATGCCCGCCAGCACCGCGCCCCTGGTCGTCGCCGCCGCGGCGCTGCTCTACCTCATGAGCCTTCGCGAGGCGCACTTCCACCAGAACACCCAGCTCGTCGCGGGCTGGGTGTGCCTGGCACTGCTGTGGATCATCTCGCGCCTGCCGAACAGCAGGACCTCGGCGATCCGCCTCACCTTCGTGCTGCTCTCCGCGTACCTCGCCATGCGCTACCTGTGGTGGCGCAGCTTCGAGACGCTGATCTACACCACGCCGCTCGATTTCGCCGGCATGGCGCTGCTTTTCATGGCCGAGGTGTACTCCATCACGGTGCACCTGCTCGGCCTCTTCATCAACCTGTGGCCGCTGGAGCGCGAGCCCGTGCCGCTGCCCGCCGACCGGCGCACCTGGCCCACGGTGGACGTCTTCATCCCCACGTACAGCGAGGGCGAGGAGATCGTGCGCCTCACCGCGCTCGCCGCCTCGCAGATCGACTACCCGCGCGAGAAACTGCGCATCTACATCCTCGACGACGGTGGCACGGTTGCCAAGCGCGCGCACGAAGACCGCGGCATGGATGCGTGGAAGCGGCGCTATCGCCTCAAGGAGATCGCCAAGGAAGTTGGCGGCGAGTACCTTACGCGCGAGACGAATCGCTCGGCGAAGGCGGGCAACCTCAACCACGCCCTGACCCGTTCCAGGGGCGAGTTCATCCTGTTCCTCGATTGCGACCACGTGCCGACGGCGGAGATCTTGCAGCGCACCGTGGGCTACTTGATCGCCGACCCCAAGGTGTTCCTGGTGCAGACGCCGCACTTCTTCGCCAACTCGGCGCCGGCGGAGCGCAGCATGGGATCGGGCGCCCCGGTGCCCGACGAGAGCGAGATGTTCTACCGCGTGGTGCACCCCGGCCTCGACTCCTGGAACGCGAGCTACTTCTGCGGCTCGGCGGCGGTGATGCGTCGCACCTGCCTCGAGGAGGCGGGCGGGTTGAGCGGGCTATCGATCACCGAGGACGCCGAGACCGCCTTCGAACTCCACCGCCGCGGCTACAAGAGTGTCTACGTGAACCACCCGATGGTGTGCGGCCTGGCGCCCGAGTCCTATGCCGACTACATGCTGCAGCACACGCGCTGGGCCCAGGGCATGGTGCAGATCTTCCTGCTGCACGACCCGCTTTTCGTCCCGGGGCTCACCCTCGCGCAGCGGCTCTGCTACTTCAACTGCTGCCTGTTCTGGTTCTTCGGCGTGGCGCGGATCATCTACTTCCTCGCCCCCGCGGCGTTCCTGCTCTTCGGGCTCGCCATTTATCACGCGGCGGCGATGCAGATCATGGCCTACGCGCTGCCCTACGTGCTCTCCACCTTCATCGTCACCGACTTCTTCTTCGGCCGGATGCGCCGTCCGTTCTTCTCCGAGATCTACGAAAGCGTCCAATCCGTGTTCCTCGCCCCCGCCGTCCTCGCCACCGTTCGCCACCCGCACAAGCCCTCATTCAAGGTGACGCCCAAGGGCATCGCGCAGAAGGAGGAGCAACTCAACTCCCTCTCGTTCGTGTTCTTCGGGCTGCTGGTGCTGAATCTCGCCGCCGCCATCGCTGGCGGCGTGCGTTTCTGGACGCAGCCCGAGTTCCGCGACGTGATCGCCGTTACACTCGGCTGGAGCCTCTACAACATCTACCTCGCGGTGATTTCCGTGGGCGCGCTGTGGGAGCGCCGCCAGATCCGCAAGCACCATCGCCTCGGTGTCGCCGGGGATGCGATGGTGCAGTTCCCGCGCGTGCGCCAGCGCCTCTCGGTGAACCTGGTGGACCTGTCGGTCACCGGCATGAGCTTCATCGCCAAGCTGCCGTTCGAGGTGAAGGACCGTGAGCGGATCCTGATCGAGGCCGCCGGGGCCGACGGGCTGGTGCACCACTTCGAGGGCGAGGTGGCGCGCTTCCGAGCGCGTGGCGACGAGTTGCTCTGCGGCGTGCGCTTCCTCACCGGCGAGGCGTCCTACGCGGACATGGTGCGCTTCGTCTACGGGGACTCGCGCCGCTGGCTCGGCGTGTGGGAGCTGCGCTCCAAGAGCATCCCGCTGCTGGGCCTGCTGTGGCACCTCACGCTGATGGGCGGGCGCGGCACGCTGATCTGCGGCTCGATCGTGTCGCAGTCCACGTGGCGGCACGTGAAGGCGGGCTGGAAGCGCGGCCGGAAGATGCTGGTGGCGGGCATCGCGGCGGTGGCGGCGTTCACGGCCCAGGCCGACACCATGAAGATCCCGCTGCAGGACCTCACCGCGCTGAAGGAGATCACCCTCAAGTGCGTCTCCGACGAGCGCGAGATCCAGGTGCCGGTGCCGGAGCGCTGGGAAGTCAAGCGCATGGTGCTGCACCTGCGCTACACGGTCTCGGCCAACCTTATCCCCGACAGCTCGACGATGGTGGTGAAGGTGCGCGGCCAGCCCGTGGCCCAGGCGCGGCTCAATCCCCAGGCGCCGGACGTGAAGCTGGGCGTGGAGGTGGCGCCGCGCATCCTGCAACCGGGGTACAACCCGGTGTCCTTCGCGGTGGTCCAGCACTTCTCCAAGAACCAGTGCGAGCTGCCGTGCGCCGCCGACCTGTGGACCAGCATCAGCCTGCGCGATTCGTGGGTCGAGATGGAGTACGACTGGAAGCCGCTGCCCAAGGAGCTCTCGGCGCTCACCACCCACGTGTTCGACCCGCGCCTCATGCCCGCGGGCGAGGTGCACATCGTCACCGAAGACACCTCGGTCGCCAGCGCCACGCTGGCGGGGATCGTCGCCTCCGGCATCGCGCGGCGCTTCGACTATCGGCGCGTGGGCTTCACCGTCTCGCGGGAGCTGCGTCCCGGCGTGGACAACGTGGTCGCCGGCCGGCGCGAGTTCGCCCAGAAGCTGCTCAAGGATTCGGTGCCTTCCCTCACGGCGGTGAAGGGCGGCTTCCTGAAGCTGCTGCCGATGGTGGACGAGAAGGGTGCGGCCGATCCCACGCGCGCGCTGCTGGTCATCACCGGGGAGACCGCTGACGCCGCGCGCCTGGCCGCCGTCACCTTCTCCAACATCAGCTTCCGCTTCCCGGGAAGCGACGAGCTGCGCGCCTTCTCGTTCTCGATGCCTGACGTGAAGCAGTACAGCGGCCGCGAGAGCATCACCACCGACCAGGTCTATACGCTCAAGTCCCTCGATTTCCCGACCCAGAGCTGGGTGGGGATGAACCCCGGCAGCCGCAGCCTCACCTTCCGCCTGCCGCCGGACTTCCACATCCGGCCGCAGCAGTACGCGAAGCTCAAGCTCTCGTTCTCGTACGGCGCGGGGTTGAAGGGCGACTCGTCGCTCAACATCTCGGTGAACGGCCGCGGCGTGCGCGCCGTGCCGCTCACCAGCGCCGCCGGCAGCTTCATCGACGGCTACGAGGTGGATATCCCCACCTACGTATTCCAGCCGGGCGCCAACACGCTCGGTTTCACGGCGCACCTGAACAGCGGCGGCCAGGTGTGCGACCTGATGCAGCCCGACGGGCTCTTCCTCACGCTCTTCGACGTCTCGTCGATGATCTTCCCGCTGATGCCGCACTTCGTCGAGATGCCCAAGCTCGAGCTCTTCATGCACAGCGGCTTCCCGATGACGCGCTGGCCCGACGGGCACGAGAGCTTCGTGTGGCTCACCGAGAAGACCGACGTCGTGCTGGCCGCGGCATTGAACCTGGTCGGCCTCGCGACGCAGCGCAACGGGTTCCCCCTCTTCGGGCTCACCTACACCCACGAGCGCCCCGAGGCCAACGGCGAGATGCTGGTGGTCGGCAGTACCATGACCATCGCCAAGGACCTGCGCGCCGCCGCACCGCTCAAGATGATGGAGGACGGCGTCACGGTGCCCTATCCCGTGGTGCGCGGCTGGAGCGCCGAGGCCTCCGCCGCCACCAGCCTGCAGCAGAGTGCCCTCGGCCCCGAGCGTGGCCTCATGATGCAATTCCAGTCCCCCTACCAGGCGGGCCGCACCGTGGTGATGCTCACCGGCATGACCGGCGAGGATGTGTTCCGCGCCAGCCAGTCGCTGCTGCTGGGCGACGTGCAGGGCCAGACCAAGGGCGACGTGGTGCTGATCGAGCCGGGGCTGCCCGATGCCAAGGTGACGTCGATGGCGGCAGGCACTCGCTACGCGACCGGGAAGAAGGGCACCTACTCGCCGGTGGAGTCGTTCCTGTACACGCGGCCGGTAGTCTACTACTCCGCGATCGCCGCGGCGATCCTCGCGTTCAGTGCCGCGCTCTTCTTCGTGATGCGGCGCTGGCGGGCGAAACGCAAGGCGCGTTAGGGGTCAGACTCCTAACGCAGTTCCAGCGTCAAAGGCCCCGGCATTGCAATTGCGTTAGGAGTCTGACCCCTAACGCGGACCCCTAACGCGCCTACTTCGCAGGCACCGAGTAGTTGATCGACCGCCGGTCCTCGCCGCCGATCTTGCCGCCGGTGGTGATGTAGATCGCGATGCCCAGCACCAGCAGCAGCGGCACGCCCACCATGAGACCCAGCTTCCAGAACGGCGTCGCGGCCTTTACCGGGCCCACGGGCCGCGCGCGGTCGCGCTCGATCTCCTTCGGGTCCCAGAACACGGCGAACGCCTTGAACGGCATGCTCTTGCCCTTCAGCGTCACCTCGCGGTCGAAGCGGGCGTAGAACTCGCTCTTGTCCGACATCGCGTTGTAGGTTTCCTCGGAAATCAGGATCTCGCCCGGGTGGGCGGAAGATTCGAAGCGCGACGCCGTGTTGACCACGTCGCCGAAGACGTCGTTCTTCTCCAGCAGGCACTCGCCGGTGTGCAGCCCGATGCGCGCCAGCAGCAGCGTGGGGTAGCGCTTGGAGATGTTGATCTGCTCCATGCCTCGCTGAATGGCGGCGGCGGCACGGCAGGCGGCGAGCGCGTCGACAAAGTGCGAGAGCGAGCCGTCGCCGATGGTCTTCACCAGCGTGCCGCCCTGGGCCTTGATCGCCTCGGCGCAGAGGTCGTGGTACTGCTTGAGCATCCCGCGCACCGCGATGTCGCCTGACGCCTCGGCGATGGCGGTGGAGCCCTTGAGGTCGGTGAACATAACCGTGAGCACGCGCTGGAACTTGTCTTTCACCGCGCGCTCGAGCTGCTCGCGCTTCTCCAGCAGCCGGCCGATGTCGTGGGTATCGGAGGAGGGGGACAGCGTCATCGGGCCGGGCGCGGCCTCGAGGTCGGGACGCGATGCCCGCGCCGGGGATGTGGCGGGCTCGGAAGCGGCGTTGCGCGGGGGTGCCGTCACGCGATCGAGCAGCATCTCGCGCCAGTCGGCCACGGATCGCGGCCGATCCACCTCGGAAATCGCCATCGCCACGGTGATCGCCTTCAGCATCCGCGGCGAGTAGCGCTCGCGCACCGTGTCGAGGTGCGACTCGAGCGCATCGGCCTTCATCCGCGCGATCGCATCGGGCGGGTTCTGGCCCGTGACCGCGTAGAACATCACGCCGCCGAGGGCGTAGAGATCGGTCCAGGGTCCCTGCTCGGCGCCGGGGCTGTATTGCTCGAAGGGCGCGTAGCCCGGCGTCACCAGCGCCGTCAGCGCGTGGGTGCCGCCCAGCGCCTGGCGCGCCGAGCCGAAGTCGATCAGCACCGGGTCCCCGCGCCGGCGTACGAAGACGTTGTCGGGCTTGATGTCGCGATGGAGGAACCCCGTGGCATGCACCTTCTCGATGCCGTCCAGCAGCGGCGCCATCAGGCTTTTCAGCACGCCTTCCTCGGGCTGGGGCTGGCGCTTGAGCCACGCCTTCATCGATTCCCCGTCCTCGTAATCCATCACCATGTAGCCGGTGCCGTTGGCCTTGAAGTAGCGATTCACGCGCACGATGTTGGGATGGCTGAAGCCGGCGAGGGTGCGCGCCTCCTTGAGGAAGCGCTCGAGGCCGATGGCATACTCCACCGTCATGTCCGGCGCGGTGAGGGTCACGCTGCCGTCGGCGACGCGCGAGACCGCGCCGCTCGGAAAGTATTCCTTGATCGCGACATCCTTCTCCAGCTGCGTGTCGCGCGCGAGATAGGTAATGCCGAAGCCGCCGATGCCCAGGACGGCATCGAGCCTATATTCCATTAACATGTCGCCCAGCGTGAGGGCGTTCGGATACTGCGGTTGGGACACCTTGAACCTCCTGTCTGCCCCCGAGTCAACAGGACTATATCAACCAACAGGTCCGAGGTGAATGGACCGGAACGTATGAACCCTACCTTTCTCCCCACGCTTCCGCTGCAGATGAGCTACCCGCTGATGTTCGGGGTACTGCTCGTGGCCGGGATGATGGGCGGGGAACTGGCGCGGCTCCTGAGGCTTCCGCGCATCATCGGGTACACCGTCGTGGGCCTGGTGATCGGCCCGCTCGCCCAGGCGCTCGGCATGGCACCCCTCATCGACGAGGCGCGCATCTTCGTCGACCTCGCCCTAGGCCTCGTGCTCTTCGAGCTCGGCCGCCGCATGGATCTCAAGTGGATGAAGCGCGACTGGACGCTCGCCGCCATGGGGGTCTGCGAAAGCCTGCTCTCCTTCACCGCGGTGTTCTTCACCCTCGTGTGGGGCTTCGATTTCGAGCCGGTGCACGCGGGCCTCGCCGCCGCCATCGCCATGACCGCCTCGCCCGCGGTGCTGCTCTTCATCGTCCACGACACGAGCGCCGAGGGGCAGGTGACGGCGCGGGCGTTCAACCTGGTGGCGCTGAACGGGCTGCTGGCCTCCATCATCGCCACCATCCTGCTGGGCAGCGCGCACCTGCAGTCGCGCGTCGATGTCGAGACCGCAATCCTGCATCCGCTGTACCTGTTCGTGGGCTCGCTCATCGTCGGCGCGCTGATGGCTTCCCTCACGCGCATCGTGGCGCGCACCGTGCAGCGCTCGCCGGACGTGCACTTCACCCTCATCGCCGGCATGGTGGTGGGCGCGGTGGGGCTCGCGGTGCTGCTCAAGCTCCCGGTCATCCTCACGCTCCTCGCCTTCGGTCTCTTCGCGCGCAACGACGAGCGCGGGCACGATCTCCTGAACGTGAGCCTGGCACCCTTCGGCCGGTTGCTCTTCATCGTGCTCTTCGTGATCACCGGCGCCAGCCTGCCGCTGGATTCGCTGGCCCAGGCCGGGTGGGTGGCGCTCGCCTTCGTCCTGGCGCGGGTTGCGGGCAAGCTCGCGGGCGTCTTCGCCTTCGCGCGCCTCGGCCACCTCGACCGGCGCCAGGCCATCGGCCTGGGGCTGGCGCTCACGCCCATGTCCACGCTGGCGCTCCTCATGTCCCACGACATCTCGCGCATGTTCGTGGAGTACCGCTACGACCTGCACGCGGTTCTTGTGGCCTCGGTACTGATAATGGAGATCCTGGGGCCGATGCTGATGCAGTGGGGCTTGCGCTACGCTGGCGAGACTCTCGAGGACCCGGAAGGCACCATCGGCCCGCGCCGCCGCCGGCTGCCCTGACCATGCCGCTCGAATTCACCCGCTCCGACCCCCTCACCTTCGGCATCGAGCTGGAGCTGATGGTGCTGAACACCCACAACTACGACCTCTCGCGAGGAGCGGCGGATATCCTCCCGCGGCTCGCGAGGATGTCGCTGCCGGGCGAGGTGAAGCCCGAGATCACCGAGAGCATGATCGAGGTGAACTCGAAGGTGAACACGCGCTACGACCAGCTGCTGGACGAGACCATCACCATCCGGAATGCCATCGTCGCCACCGCCGAGAAGCTGAATCTCGCCGTGGCTGGCGGCGGCGCGCATCCGTTCCACCGCTGGCAGGAGCGGCGCATCTACCCCACGGAGCGCTTCCACCACGTCTCCACGCTCTACGGCTACCTCGCCAAGCAGTTCACCGTGTTCGGGCAACACATCCACGTGGGCGTGGGCAGTGGCGACGACGCGGTGTACCTCACGCACCAGATGGCGCCCTTCATCCCGCACTTCATCGCGCTTTCGGCGGCGTCCCCGTATTTCCAGGGGCACGACACGTCGTTCGAAACGTCGCGACTCCATGCGATCTCGGCATTCCCCCTCTCGGGGCACATGCCCGAGGTGGCCAATTGGGCCGAATTCAACACTTTCTTCGACGAGATGCTGGGCTACGGCATCGTGCAGAGCATGAAGGACTTCTACTGGGACATCCGGCCGAAGCCCGAGTACTGGACCATCGATGTGCGCATCTGCGACACGCCGCTCACGGTGGAGCTGGCCGCACAGCTCGCGGCCTATGCGCAGACGCTGGCCGGGGACTTGCTGCGCCACCGTCGCGTGCAACCGGTGGCGCCGCTCTATCGCGTCTACGGCTACAACCGCTTCCAGGCGTGCCGCTTCGGCTTTGAGGCGGTGGTGGTTTACCCGTACAGCCGCGAGCAGGTGCGCCTTCGCGAAGACCTGCTGAAGACCCTCACGCGCCTCGCGCCGATGGCCGACGAGCTGGGCACGGCCCAGGCGCTCGACGGCTTGCGGCGGCTGGTGGAGAAGGAGCAGAACGGCAGCCGTTGGCTGCGCGACACCTACGCGGCCAAGCAGTCGCTCTCCGACGTGGTGCGCCTGCAGTCGGAGCTGTGGAGCACGTAATTCTCCCAGCCCCCTGGGAGAGGGCCGAGCCTTTCTCCCTCTCCCTTGGGAGAGGGCCGGGGTGAGGGTAACGCGACCCTCCCTCTACCCCCTCCCAAGGGAGGGGGAATTCTGCTGGGAGAGGGTCAGCG
>JBBQBW010000018.1:0-12612 GCA_038318025.1 Burkholderiales bacterium
TCCCGACCGCAACGTGATGAAGGGCCACGGCACCGCGGCCCTCGGTCCCTCCGACAGCTCCGACAGCGGCAGCGACTTGATGGGCGGGCCCGGACTCACCTCCCAGGTGGACGGCTTCGGCCTCGACCATCCGGGCACGACCTCCGATCCGGAAGCGAGCTTTGCCGGCAATACCGCCGGCCCCGACGTGGGTGACGCGAATCTCGACAGCGACTCCGATCGCAACGGTACCGGCGAGCGCGCCGCCGCCGCGCGTGACCCCGTGACCGAGGATGGCGCCGACATTGGCGTGGACCACATCGAGTATTACCCGGAGCTCGATGACGACGGGTCGGAGAAGAAGCCGCGGCACTGACGTTTGGAGGCTTTGGAGGCAGTACTCGAAAAGCGCTCCCCGGTACGCGCTCTTCTATCGTCCCGGCTTCCAGAGTCGCAGCGCCGTGTGCTTGGCGATCGAGGCGAAATCCTTGTCGGTCGTGAGCATTGTCAGGCCGTGACGAATGCATAGTTGCGCCAGGACGGCGTCTATCGTCCCGACCTGGATCCCTGCCCGACGGCAATGGTTGCGCAGGGCAGCCGCATCGATGTGATCCTGGCGATCGGGGGCTATCAGGGGGAGCGCGGTAAATCGATCGACGATCTCGCGTTGATCCTTGGGGCCGGAGAAGCCCTGCAGCAACTCTTGAAGGACCAGGCCCGTGGTGACCACGGGGGCACCGGATTGCAACGCGCCCTTGAGGGCGTCGACCTCGTGCGTTTCAGCCACCGGGTTGCGTCGCAGGGCAAGCGACCAAACACTGGTGTCGACCAGGAGTGTCACTTGCGCGAGCGCTGCTTCTTGTAGTCGAAGGACGGCTCCCACTCGAGCTTGCCCATCAGATCGACCAACGCTTTCTGGCGGCGCCGGGCAATGTACTCCTCAAGCGCTCGGGTTACCGCCGCCTTCTTGGTCTTTTCCCCACTGAGTTCAAGTGCCCGCTCGATGAGTTTCGGGTCCAGCGACAGATTGGTAGCCATGTGTGCCTCCTCACACAAGAGACTACACAGAACGCGTTCTGAGGTAAAGGTTGTGCCCCTCAGGTCAATGCAATTATCTTCCTACGCAACCTTTCGATCGCCCGCTTGCACGGACAGCCGCATTCCGACTGTGCTGAGAACCGCCAAAAGCGTCTTGAGCGTTGGATTTCCTGAAGGGGAGAGCGAGCGATACAGCGCCTCGCGGCTGATGCCCGCCTCACGGGCCACCGTGGCAAGCCCGCCATAGGCCTCTGCAACTGTTCGCAGCGCGATGAGGCCCGCGGCGCGATCATCGGGGTCTTCGAGGGACTCCATCGCCGCCTTTAGATACTCGACCGCCAGTTCGCGGTCCGCCCGCAGCTCTTCGACCTCGACCGCATGGTGCGGCACCGACGCGGCTTTCTTCCTGCTCATGGTTGTCTCCTCTTCCAGTCGACCCAGAATGCCTTTGCCGATTCGATGTCCTTGGATTGATTCCGCTTCCTGCCGCCGTTCAGCAGAATGACGACGGTGCGGCCATGGCGTCCACTGCCCCGGGAATCTCAAGTTGAAGGCAAATACCGCTGCGGAAGTCGTAGACATAGGTGCCTGGCCATAATCTCAGCTCGCCTTGGCGTGTAACTTCAGGCCCAGAGCGCTGACGACTCTCAGAATGGTCGCGAAATCCGGGCTCCTGTCGCCGGAAAGCGTTTTGTAGAGACTTTCGCGGGATAGGCCGGCGTCGCGAGCCACTTGCGCCATCCCTTTTGCCCGCGCGATGTCGCCCAGCGCCTTGGCAATGAAGGCGGCATCCTCCCCAGCTTCATCGAGGCAGGCTTCGAGATACGCCGCCATTTCCTTTGGTGTCCGGAGATGCTCAGCCACGTCGTATCGGGAGATCTTCGTCTTAGCCATTTCAACGCTCCTTACAGTTCACGCGCCATTCGAAGTGCATTCTTGATATCCGCAGACTGCGTGGCCTTGCTTCCGCCGGCGAGAAGGATGACCACCTCCTGACCGCGCCGCTTGAAGTAGATGCGATAGCCCGGGCCATAGTCGATTCTGAGTTCCGATACGCCTTCACCGACCGGCTCTACATCACCCGGATTACCCGCCGTCAGTCGCTCGATTCGTACCTGGACCTTGGCGCGCGCCCGGACATCTCGCAGTCCGTCAAGCCACGTTGCGAAGACATCCGTCTTTAGAACCCGGACCATGCTGAATTGTAGCCTGTGGGCTACATAAATGCAAGTGACGCCAACATGCCTAGTCTACGTGCCTTCGCTGCAGCAGGCGCGAGCTTGAGTAGTGCGTCTCAGCGATCGCCGCTGCTACGGAAACGCCAGCGGTCTTCTTGGCACGCTCGAAGAAGGGGCCCTTGCTCTTGGTTTCGGCGCAGCTAAGGAACGGAGCAAGGGCCACGTTCACATAACGCCACGATTATGCGTCGCGGCTCCCAACGCTCACTGCTATCCCGCAACGCATAACCGAGCGTCTGGCGCCCGGGCCTGCCTCGGGGGCACTCCACACTCGCGCGTGTTCGCTGCTACAGCGCAGTGAGCCGGATCACAGCGAACACGCTCAAGCGAGCTTACCTTCCCAGCCATGTGAATAGCAGCAGTAGGGCGAGTGCAATCACAAACTCGAGCATCACCACAAGCGGCCACTTGGGCTTTTCCTTTCGGAATGCGCTCTCGGTCGCCTCTGAAGATTTCTTTATGGGCATTTCTTCTCCAAGTCGCATTTCGCGCGACATGCACCACCCACGGCCGCCCGACAGCCGATGTATGCCATTGACCATCCCAGGCCGAGCGTAGCCTCCCCCGTAAGCGTCGCGATTGGGCCGCAGATCAGACCCACGATTACGTCGCACTTGAACTCGCAATTCGAGCGGCTTTGCACCGCTGCCCCCAAATCCACAAGGACCGGGAGCTGATTTCCCGCCTGCCCCGCCTTGTCCCATCAAACCAAGCGGATCGATCCTGAGAGCGGGCTTCTCGCGTAGACGTAGGTATTAATTCCACCGGCGTGACATGCGCCGGGCACGTCGAGCCGGGCAGCGGTGAGGTAGCCCTTCACCATGTCGCCCAGCCGGTTCCTGATGAACGGCTCGCCATAGTCGGTGAGAAAGAGGGTCGAATCACGACGGCTGGCGAGAGTCCCTCGCACCTCCGAGAGATAGCGCGAGATCCAGGCGGTGGCACGAGCTCCCAGGGGCACCCAACGGTCTCGGCCGCCCTTGCCGCTACGCACGAAGAGCATCTCGCGTTCGGGCAGCACGTCGGCCAGTTTCAGTCTCACCAGCTCCAGCCGACGAATACCGGTGGAATAGAGCGTCTCCAGGATCGCACGGTCACGGATCCCTCCGAGTGTCCCTAAGTCGGGCAGCAGGAAGACCCGATCCATCTCGTTGACCGACAGGACCCGGCCGGGCAGCGACCGCGGCGCCCGTGGCATGACGAGGTCGGCCGCGGGATTGGCGGCGATTTGCCCCGTGCGCGCGAGCCATTTGCAGAACGCTTTCAGCGGGTCCAGCCGCGCAACACGCGTATTCGCCGCCAGCGGTTCGCCGTTGCGCTTGCGGTAGTGGAAGAGGTGCGCCTGGTAGCGCTCCAGCACTTCCCGCGTGATCTCGTCGTGACCGCCCACGGAAGCCACCTCGCACCACGCGATGAATCGATCCAGGGCAGCGGTGCGGATGGAAGCGGTGTGCTCCGCCAGGCCGATGGCGCGGATCCAATCGAGGAAAGCGCGCTGTGGGGTCGCAGCGGATGCTCCGCCGGAGCGCCTATTCAGTCTCCACCGGCAGGCGGCCGTAGGACTCCAGCAGTGACAGGAGATCGTCCTTGCGGAATGGCTTGGCCATCGTCGAGTCGAACCCTTCGCCCATGCGGGCCTCGCGCCAGGCGGGCGAGTGCTCGAGCGAAGCCGCGATGATGCGAGTCTTCTCCGGGTCCCGGGTGATCCGCGCCCGCAACACCGTCGCCGCCTCGGGATTTCCAAGCCCGCCGAGCGCGGTATCCACCAGCACCACGTCGTACATGTCCTGGTCGAGCGCGGCGAGGGCCTCGGTGAGGTCCTGCGCCACCACCACGCTGCAGTCGGCGCGCCCGAGGATGTGGGCGGCGAGGATCTGGCTGTCGCGGTTGGGGTCCACCAGCAGCACCGTGGCGCCTTTGCGCTGCTCGCGTAGCGAGTGCCGCGTCACCAGCGTCGGCGTCTCGTCGGCGTCCACCGCGGCGCCGGTCACCGCGACGATCGCCTCGTTCAACTGCCGGTCGGCCACCGGGTAGCGCATGTACGCCGCGATGCCGTTCTCGCGGCAGGCGATGGCATCGCCCGCCTTGCCCTGGGCCGCCAGCATCATCACCAGCGTGCTGCCGAGCTTGCGGTGGTGCTTGATGCGGAAGGCGAGGAGGAAACCATCCTGCGACGGCAGCCGGTTGGAGAGGATCACCAGCGGCACCGGCGTCCCCTCGGAATCCATGCGCTCCAATAGCGCCAGCGCCATGGCGGCGTTGTCGGCCTCGAGCGGCACCAGCCGCCAGCCGCGCAGCAGGTTGGTGAGTGCCAAGCGCTGTTCGGGCTCGCCCGACACCACCATCACCGGCATGCCCACCAGCGACACGTAGGTTGAGCGGCGTGGCGGCGGCGGGGCGGGGCGCACCGGAAATTCCACCGTGAAGGCGTAGAGCGTCTCGTCGTGCACGCGTGCCGCGATGGCGAGCTTGCCGCCCATGGCGGCCACCATGAACTTCGCCACCGCCACCCCCATGCCCGCGTCCACCGAGCCGCGCGGCGGCGCGACGAAGGGCGGGGCCTGGGCCTGGGTGACGGCGAAGGAAAGCTGGATGCCGGTGTCGGTGGTGTACTCCGGCGTGATCTGCAGCGTTACCTCGGAGCCGGGCAGCAGGGCGAAGGCGTTGTCGAGCAGGTTCTTCAGCACCAGCTGCAGCCGGCCCACGTCGCCCTCGAGCGAATCCGACACGTCCTGCTCCACCTTCATGCGCAGCCGGCAGTTGTGCTCCTCGGCATTGGGGGTGACGCGCGCGATCAGTTCCGCCAGTGCCTGGCGCAGTCCGAAGCGCGACTTGTTCAGCACGACACTCGGGCCCGAGACGCGGGAGAAATCCACCAGGTCGCCGATGGCGGCCATGGCGGTTTCGGTGGAAGTGCGGATTTGCGCAAAGTACTCCACCAGCGTGGCGTCGAACTCCATCTGCTGCGCGCGGATCGCGATGGCGCTGATGCCCTCCAGCGCGATCGAGAGCTCCTCGCCGATCTTCTGGATCAGCGCGATCTCCGCCGGGCCCTTGTCGGGGGACTCGGCCTTGATCTCGGTCTCGCGCGGCAGCCACACCGACCCCGACTCGCTATCGTCCACCACCACGGGATGGCGCACCAGGGCCGCGGATTTCTCGCCGGCCTTTTTCAGGACCTCCGCCGCGGGCAGCCCCGGCAGCGACTGCGGCGCGGAGTCGAGGCCGAGCAGCTTGCAGAACGCGGCGTTGGCGATCTCGATCTCGCCCTGGGAGTTCTCGACCATCGCGGCCACGGGGCTCGCCTCGGAGAGCGCCAACAGCCGTGCCGCGGAGAGGTTGAGGGCGCCCTCGGTCTCCCGTTGCGCGTCGATGTCCTGGAGCAGCGCGACCACGCCGGCGGCCTTGTCGCGGGCGTCGAGCGTGGGCTGCAGCGAGACCTGCACCCAGCGCTCCGCGCCCGCGACGGCGAGACGCGCCTCCAGCGACGCCGTGGCGGCTTTGCCCTCGGCAACGCGCGCGCGCGCCTGGGTGAGGCGCTTGTGGTCGGCCTTGTTGAATAGCTGCGTGAGCGGCTGGCCCGCGAGTTGCGGCGCTTCGCGGCCCGCGGCCTGGGCGAGTGCCCCGTTGGCATAAGTGATGAGGCCCTTCGCGTCGGCCACCGCTACGGGCAGTCGCATCGCTTCGACGATGCGCTTGAAGTCTTCGCTCGCCATGGCCGCGGGGCCCTAGTGCGACCGCGCGTGTTTGCGCACGAGCCCCAGCAGGTGGTGTGTCGCCGGGTGCAGCGCCACGTTTTCGCCGCGCACCGCGGGAAGCACCTGCCCCGCGATGGTCTTGCCCAGCTCCACGCCGTACTGGTCGAAGGGGTTGATGCCCCATACCACCGCCTCGGTGAACACCTTGTGCTCGTAGAGCGCGAGGAGGGTGCCCAGCGAATGGGCGTCGAGCTGCGGCAGCACGAAGGTGGTGCTGACGCGGTCGCCGGGGCAGGCGCGGTGGGTCTCGGGGGTCGCGAGCCCCTCCATCAGCGCTTCCGATTGCGCGAGCGCGTGGGCGAGCAGGATCTCGTGGTGCGCGGCGTTCCGGCCCATCGACCGCGCGACGATGATGAAGTCGCACGACACGTTGTCGGTGCCCTGGTGCAGCCACTGGTGGAACGCATGCTGGGCCACGGTGCCCACGCCGCCCCACACCACCGGGCCGGTCGGGAACTCCACCGGGTTGCCCTCGCGGTCGACGCGTTTGCCCAGGGACTCCATCTCGAGCTGCTGCAGGTACTGCGGCAGGTGCTCGAGGCGCGAGGCGTAGGAGAGCACCGCGTGGGAGGCGGCACCGAGCGCGTTGCGGTTCCACACCCCGATGAGGCCCAGCAGCGCGGGCACGTTCTGCTCCAGCGCCGAGGAGCGAAATTCGAGGTCTACGGCGTGGGCGCCGGCCAGCAGCTGGTCGAAGCGCTGCGGTCCGAGGGCGATGGCGACCGGCAGCCCCACCGACGACCACAGCGAGAAGCGCCCGCCGACCCATTCGCCAAAGGGAAACACGTTGCACTCCGGCAAGCCCCAGCGCACCGCCTCCGTGTTGTTGGCCGTGGCGGCGATCACGTGGCGCGGCAGGCAGTCGGGCCCGAGGGCGGCGCGCAGCCACTCGCGCGCGGCGGCGGCGTTGACCATCGTCTCCTGGGTGGTGAAGGTCTTCGAGGCGATGACGACCAGCGTCGCGGCCGGGTCGAAGCCTGCGATGGCGTCGTCCAACTCCGCGGCGTCGATATTGGCGGCGAAGCGCACCTCGGGCCCGTCGGCGTCGGCTGCCAGCGCTTCGATGACCACCTGGGGACCCAGCGCCGAGCCGCCGATGCCGATGGCGAGCACGTGGCGGATAGCCTGTCCGGTGTGCCCCTTCCACTGCCCGGAGCGCACCGCCTGGGCGATGACGCGGATGCGCTCGCGGTTCCTCTGGATCTCCGGCACCAGGTCGCGCCCGTCGACCAGGACGTGCTCGTCGCCGCGCAGCGCCATGTGCAGCGCGGGGCGGTTCTCGGTCACGTTGACGCGCTCGCCGGTGAAGAGCCGCTCGATCGCCTCGCGCAGCCCGCGCTCGCGCGCGAGCGCCGCCAGGAGCTCGATGGTCTCGCGGGTGATGCGCTGCTTGGAGAAGTCCACGGCGAGGCCGGCGCAGGCGCGGCTCAGGGCGGGGCCGCGATCGGGGTCTTCCTCCCAGAGCTGGGAGATGCGCGCTCCCGCCAACCGGTCGCGATGGGCGAGGAGCGCTTGCCAGGCCGCGGAAGAGGGGAAAGGGGTCATCGTTTCGGCCGTGGGGACGAAGGGAATTCTAACCCAGCGCGAGCCCCGCGATCCCCAGCGCCATGCCCACCGCCGCCACCGCGCGCCGCGCCATGTCGCCCTCACGCAGGAAGTGCGCGCCCATCAGCGCGGCGAACAGGATCGACACCTCGCGCGCCGGCGCCACCAGGCTCACCGGCGTGAACACCATCGCGGTCAGCACGAGGATGTAGGAAAGGGGCGACAGGACGGCGATCACGATGACGGTGTTGCGCTTCTCGGCCCACGCCTTCGCCATCGCGCCGGGATGGCGAACCTGCGTGAGCGGCAGCATCACGGTGCAGCGGAACGCGTTGGCGCCCCAGTCGTAGAGGAGCGGCGGGATGAGGTACGTGGCGACGCTCGCCTTGTCCCAGACGGTGTAGGCCGCGATCATGCAGCCCGTGAGCAACGCGAAGCCCACCGCGTGGCGCGCGTCCGACTTGTGCCATGCGAACGGATTTCCGGTGAGCATCAATGCGGCGGCGCCGATCAGCACCGCGCCGCCGATCTGCACCGCGCCGGGACGCTCGCCGAGGAGCGCCACCGCCACCACGATGGTGAGGAGCGGCCCGGTGGCGCGCGCCAGGGGATAAACGATGGACAGGTCGCCGCCGCTGCGATAGGCCCGATCCAGCAACAGGAAATAGGCGGTGTGGACGATGCCGCTCCCCAGCATCAGCGCCAGGTGGAGCCACGCGAATTCGTAGTTCTGGAAGTACACCGCGGCCACCGCGAGCGGCGCGTAGATCGCGAGCGAGAGGCAGGTGGCGGCGGTGATGAGCCCGGCGCCCCCGCCGCTCTTCTTCAGCAGGAAGTTCCAGCTCGCGTGGATGAAGGCGGAAGCGAGGACGAGGCCGAGCGCCAGCCCGGTCACGGTTTCAGCAGTCGGAGCAGGTCCAGGTACTGCGGGTCCTCGGGGGGCACGGCGCCCATGCGCAGCAGGCCATCGATCATCACGGCGCCGGCGTCGAGCGTGAACTCGCCGGTGAGCAGGTTCTGCAGCACCTCTTCCACCGGCATGCGGATGATCTCGCTCACCTCGCCGTCCTGGTTTATCGGCTTGAAGTCGCCCGGTAGCCACAGGTCGTGCACGAACAGCACTTCGCGATGCAACCCCTCGGGCACCGAATACTCGACCCGCACGGCGCCGATGCAGTTGAGGTCCTCCAGCAGCGCCGGCGGGATGCCGGCCTCCTCCCACGCTTCCTTGCGGATGGTCTCGTCGACGCTCATCCCGGCGGAGATGCGCCCGCCCACCAGGTTGTCGAGGCGCCCGGCGTCGATCGCCTTGGTGGGGCTGCGGCGCGAAACCCACGCGTGTACCAGCCCGCCCTCGCGGGTGAAGCCGTTCAGGTGCGCGGCGTAGGCCACGAAGCCGAAATGGCGGCTCGCGGCGCGCTCCACGCGGAACAGCTCCGGCGTCGCGTAGTGGTACGAGACGCTCACCGGCTCGTCGCGCCAGCCGCGGATGACGCCGTCCTTTTCAAGCTCGCGCGTCACCTCGGCCATGGCCTCGCTGCGCCCCGCCGGCGTGTCGGGCCGGGCCGCGAGGCGCACGTAGGCGCTGGAGACCTCGAAGACGTGGGGCCAGCGACGCAGGAGGTCGGCGAAGGAGGGGCGCACCCATCCCACGGCATGCTCGCGGACGTAGAACGGCAGGGCGGGTAGCTCCCGGCCCGCATGGGACGCGTGGGTGCAGGCGGCGCGAAGGAAACCGAGCAGGTCGGCGTAGAGGCGCGGTCGCATCGGGAGGTGGGAATCAGGACATTCGTTGACAAGTCTAAGCCAATTCCCTAGCCTTCGCCCGCGATGAAAGTCCTCATTCTCGGCGCCGGTGTCATCGGCACCACCACCGCGTGGTACCTCGCCGAGCGCGGCCACGAAGTGACCGTGGTCGAGCGCCGGGAGGGCGCCGGACTCGAGACTTCCTTCGCCAACGGCGGCCAGGTTTCCGCCTGCCACGCCGAGCCCTGGGCCGGCCCCGGCGCGCCGCTGAAGCTCCTCAAGTGGCTGGGGCGCGACGATTCGCCGCTGCTGTTTCGCCTGCGCATGGATCCGCACCAGTGGACCTGGGGGGCGCGTTTCTTCCACGAGTGCGCGCCGTGGCGGATGCGCAGGAACGTGCGCCAGATCGTCGGCCTGAGCCTCTACAGCCGCGCGGCGCTCCAGGAGCTGCGCGCCGCCACCGGCATCGAGTACGACGCCCTCACGCGCGGCATCCTCTACTACTTCACCGACCCGGCCGCCTTCGAAGAGGTGGTGAAGACCGAGGCGGTGATGAAGAGCTACGGCCTCGATCGCGACACGATCAGCGTCGAGGAGGCGGTGAAGATCGAGCCCGCGCTCGCCCATGCCAGGAGCCGCCTGGTGGGGGCCACTTATACGGCCACCGACGAGTCCGGCGACGCGCACCTCTTCACCCAGCGCCTGGCGAAGATGGCCGAGGCGCAGGGCGTCACCTTCCGCTACCAGGATTCGGTGCAGGCCCTGCGCACCGCCGGCGGCCAGGTGAGCGGGGTGGTGGTGAAGCGCGGCTCGGAGCCCGAGGAGACGCTCACCGCCGACCATTACGTGGTGGCACTCGGCAGCTATTCGCCGCTGCTCACCCGGCCCATCGGCATCGACCTGCCGGTCTACCCCGCCAAGGGCTACTCCGCCTCGGTGCCGATCGCCGACGCCGCGAAGGCGCCGATGGTGAGCCTCACCGACGACAGCGCCAAGATCGTCCTCACGCGCCTGGGAAATCGGATCCGCATCGCGGGCACGGCGGAGCTTTCGGGTTACTCCACGGAGCTCAACCCGGTGCGGTGCGAGGCCCTCACCCGCCGCGCCGCGGAGTTCTTCCCCGGCGCCGCCCACTACGACCAGGCGGTCTTCTGGACCGGGCTGCGTCCCTCGACGCCCTCCAACGTGCCGCTGATAGGTGCCACGAAGATCCCGAATCTCTGGCTCAATACGGGGCATGGCACCCTTGGGTGGACCATGGCGTGCGGCTCCAGCCGGGCGCTGGCCGACCTCATGTCCGGCCGCAAGCCCGAGATCGACTTCGAGTTCACCCAATGACCCTTCCCGGCATCGACGACATCCGCGCGGCCCAGGCCGTCCTCGCGGGGCACGTGGTGAACACCCCATGCCTGCATTCGCGGACCCTCTCCGAGATCACCGGTGCCGAGGTGTACCTCAAGTTCGAGAATCACCAGTTCACCGCCTCGTTCAAGGAACGCGGCGCGTTGAACAAGCTGGCGTCGCTCACGGCGGACGAGCGCGCCAGGGGCGTCATCGCCTGCTCGGCGGGCAACCACGCGCAGGGGGTGGCGTACCACGCGCACCGCCTGGGCATCCCCGCCACCATCGTGATGCCGCGCTACACGCCGTTCGTGAAGGTGGAGCAGACGCGCCGCCACGGCGCGGAGGTGATCCTCGAGGGCGACAACTTCGACGACTCCAAGTCCTACGCCATCGAGCAGGCTGGCACGCGGGGGCTCACCCTGGTGCATCCCTACGATGACGCGATGATCGTGGCGGGGCAGGGCACCGCGGGGCTCGAGATCCTCGAGGAGCACCCCGAGCTCGACATGCTGGTGGTCGCCATCGGCGGCGGCGGCTGGATCTCCGGCATTTCCATCGCCGCCAAGGCGATCAAGCCCGCCATCGAGGTGGTGGGCGTGGAGATGGTTCGCTTCCCCGCGATGTACCACGCGATGCGCGGCACCGAGCCGACCTTCGCCGCCTCGACCATCGCCGAGGGCATCGCGGTGAAGGAGCCAGGCAAGCTCACCCGTGCCATCATCGAGAAGCATGTCGCCGAGATCCTGCTGGTGGACGAGGGCGACATCGAGCAGGCGATCGTGATGCTGTTGGAGATCGAGAAGACCGTGGTGGAGGGCGCCGGTGCCGCGCCGCTCGCCGCCGTGCTGAAGAACCCGGAGCGCTTCCGCGGCAAGAAGGTGGCGCTAGTGATCGGGGGCGGCAACATCGACCCGCTGATGCTGGCGGAGATCGTGCAGCGCGGCATGGTGCGGGCGGGTCGCTTGACGCGCGTGGTGGTGGAGCTGCGCGACCTGCCGGGCTCGCTCGCGAAGGTGACCGCGTGCGTGGCGGAGCAGAACGCCAACATCGAGGAGGTGCACCACCAGCGTGCCTTCACCCAGCTCGCGGTGCAGAACGCCGAGGTGGATCTCACCCTCAAGACGCGCAACCACGAGCACGTGGAGCAGATCGTGCAGGCGCTGCGCGACATCGGATTCAACGCCCGGGCCCACCCGGTCGATTAAAGCGGGACACGGAGGGCACGGGGAAGACACGGAGCGCACGGAGAAAAGGCGTGTGTGCGGGTGTCGAGGCGGGAACCGTGTCGATATACACTTAACTTTCTCCGTGACCCCCGTGTCTTCTCCGTGGGCTCCGTGTCCCGCTTTAGCAACTCCATAGGAGAAAAGTATGACCATCCAACGTCACAACATCGGCAAACGGCTTTCCGAGATCGTCGTCCACGGCAACACCGTCTACCTCGCGGGCGAAGTGCCCGACGACAGCGCCAAGGACATCACCGGCCAGACCGAGGAAGTCCTGGCCAAGATCGACAAGCTCCTCGCCCAGGTGGGCAGCGACAAGACGCGCATCCTCTCGGCCCAGATCTTCCTGCCCAGCATGGCCGACTTCGCCGGCATGAACCTGGCGTGGGAGAAGTGGGTCGCTGCCGGCCACACGCCCGCCCGCGCCACCATCGAGGCCAAGCTCGCCAACCCGGCCTACAAAGTCGAGATCATGTGCGTGGCGGCGCTCGGCTGAGACCTTCCGGAATGCGCGCAGCGGGCCACGCCGCCGTCGTGGCGCTCGCCGCGCTGCTGGCGGCCTGCGCCGTGCCGGGCACCACGCCCCCGGCGGCCGCGACGGGCGCGGCCGCGACGCCGGAGCGCGAGGCCCTGGCCCACGTGGAGCGCATCCGCGCCGTGAAGCCCGGGGCGGACGCGAAGCAGTCCGCCGAGTACAACAAGCAGCTCGAGGACGCGTGGAAGTTCTTCCTCGCGGCG